>NZ_JANYJC010000062.1 GCF_025361915.1 Chamaesiphon sp. GL140_3_metabinner_50 | reverse complement strand
CTGGACGGCAATTCCGACAGCGCAAGCCCGTAAATCGATTGATGCACCCGTCCGCACTCTCATCGGTTTAGTCGGCGATGTCGGCTTCAATTAATCTGGGAGTAAGTAAATGACAACTCAAACGTCCAATGGCACTACCAGCCAGATTCGTTATGCAGTAGTCGGCTTAGGTTGGTTTGCTCAGGCGGCGGCTTTACCTGCATTTGCGACTGCCGCAAATACCCGGATGAAAACGGCAACAGGTGGCGGGACGCTGCCAGATATCGGGATTTATTGTATCAATGCCGCGCGTTATCTGTTCCAATCCGAGCCGATTTCGGTGTTTGCCACCAGTGCTAGTAAAGATGAGGCACGCTTTGGGGAAGTAGCTGAGATGACTAGTGCCATTTGAGCCAGCCTATGCGGTTCAGGCACATATTACACACAAGCTGTCGATCGATGGCGAAATGCCACAGGAATACAGCTTCGAGCCTCACGACCAACTTGCAGCCGTGTTTGTCTACTTTTCAGACTGCATTCTCAACGACCTCCAGCCAGCACCATCGGGGCAAGAAGGGTTAATCGATGTCCAGATTATCTGCGCTCTGAGTGAATCGATTCAGACGGGTAAATTTATCTCGCTTGAAAACATCAAGTCACCGCCGCACCGACCTAATCCCGATCTCACGATCGCACTTCCCCCACTCACACAGCAGCCCGAATTAATTCGCGTTGCCGATCCCGCAGGGAAGTCTTAGATGGGAGAGCGGAGTAAGGAGTAAGGAGATGGGAGATGGGAGTAAGGAGTAAGGAGTAAGGAGTAAGGAATTTGGGTAAATTTAGTGGTGTTGAATATTTTCGTTTTCAAATATTACAGCTCGACAAACCTCGAATCAAAGCCATCCTTGGAATGTAGTAACACCCGCTCCGATCCTAACGAACCAGACCTTACGCAGGGGAGTTTGAGGGGCGGCGTTCCGCCCCTCAACGGGGGGTCTGGGGGTCGGTACCCCCAGATCCGGGTTCTGCCCACACCAACAACATTCGCAAACCACAAGTATCTATCGTCTACCGCTACGCTTACAAATAGTAACCCGAACAGCAGTACTCCTTACTCCTTACTCCTTACTCCGGTCAGTGAGCGACTTGCGACTTTCGCGACAGCCGAAGTATAGCCGAACTGTACTCCTTACTCCCATCTAGCAAAAATTATCGATTTCTGATAGACTAGATTTAACCAAAACTTCGGAGTCGATCGGTATATCCCTCTAGAACGGATGCGATCGACAACTTTAGGTGAAGACGATTTAGCCAGCTTAGGGGCTTGCAAATAATTTAAATTAGTAAATCCATTACCTGGTTAAACTACCAATATATTCATGTGCCTACTAATTTGGGTGCTAAATTGCATCGACCATTTTTAGCAGAGCGATTCGATGAAACCTTAAATTAAACTCTGGTAGTGCGTCACCAGCCCTCAGATCCATTCTCTCCGACAAGTATATGCAGCGATCGTACTTATCTACCCGCTCGAAGACATGGGGTGTGAGTACCCCCACTCCCACACGGGCGGCGCAGATTGCTAGCGGCATCGTCATCGCGATCGCGTGCTGTGTCTTAATTGGTTGGCAATTAAATATCCAGTCGATCGAAAGCTTACTCCCAGGGTTGGCGACGATGAAAGTCAATACCGCGCTCTGTTTTATCTGGGCGGGGATCTCGCTGCTGCTCCAAACTGGCAAACGGCAAGACGCTCGGACGATGAAGATTGCGAGCTTGTGTGCTGTAGCAATAACCATTACCGCATTTTTAACCCTTTGTCAATATGTCTTTGGGTGGAACTTGGGCATCGACGAACTGCTATTTGCCGATCGAAATTCGTTAGCAACATTAGCTCCCGGTCGGATGGGCATTAATACCGCAGTCAACTTTTGCTGGCTGGGGACGGCACTATGGTTGATGAATCGCTCGTCAACTAGTGCCATAGACTCAATTGCGATCGCGCAAGGGCTGACAATCGGGACGATCGCGATCGCAATCCAGGCGATAGTTGGCTATGCCTATAACGTGCGGGTGTTGTACAAAATCAGTATGCTGACGACCTCGATGGCACTCCATACCGCGATCTGTTTTGCGATTTTGGGTGGGGGAATTTTGGTACTGACTGGCGATCGTGGATTGATGCGAGTGGTGACGAGTAATTTAATTGGCAGTAAGGTGGCGCGGCGATTGCTGCCGACGGCGATTGGGCTACCGCTGGTGATGGGGTGGCTGATTTTGCTGGGTTTGGGTGCAAATTGGTACGATCCAAATTTTGCTTTGTCGCTGATGGCGATGTCGATGGCGGCGATCTGGGTGGGTCTGATTAGGCAAAATGCTGCTAAGCTAAATCGGGTCGATGACGATCGCATTCGATCGGTCGATCGAATGCGATCGAGTGAGGAACGGCTCAGACTTGCCCTATTGGGCGCAAAGCAGGGGATTTGGGAACTCGATGTTCGGACGCAGGCGTTGACTTGGGACGATCGGTGTCAAGAGCTGTTAGGATTACGCCCCGATGCGCTGGTGACATATTCAGGACATTTTGAGGCGATTCATCCCGAAGATCGACAGCGGGTAGCTGCTGCGATGGAGCTGGCAATGTGCGAGCGTGGTGAATTTGCGCTGGAGTACCGGACGATTTATCCCGATGGGACGATTCACTGGGTGCTGGCTCAAGGCAGCTATTATAGTAGTGCTACGTCGGATCGGATGTTGGGGACGATGATGGATATCACCGTGCGGAAACATGCCCAACTCAACGATCGGTTTTTGGCACAATTAACGCGCCGACTGCGACAGTTGACCGATCCTGACGAGATGCAATGGGAGACGGCACAGAGTCTGGGTGAATATCTGGGTGTCGATCGGGTAACCTGGTGTAAGGTCGATTGGCAGCAGCGGCTCACGACGATCGATCGAGACTGGTATCGGGATGGGTTGGACTCTCAGGCTGGGGTGTACGCACTCGGCGATTTTCTGCCGCCAGAGCTACAAGTCGCGCTGTTTGCCGGGGAATCGGTGGTAATTGCCGATGTGAGTGCTACACCGCTCATTGCTCCCTATCTGGATACCTATCAGCAGTTGGGGATGGGCGCAATTGCTAAGGCTCCCTGTATTTTTGAAGAGCGGTGGGTGATGACCTTAAATGCGAGTACACACCAGGTGCGCGTCTGGCGCGATGATGAAATCGACTTGATGGAAACCATCGTCGCCCAGATTTGGCCGCTCGTCGAGCAAACGCGATCGGATCGCGCATTGAGTGTCGCCGCAGCGCAAACGCGGGCCGATCGAGTTATTATTGAGCAACAACTCGGCGAAATCGAATCTATCTATCGATCGGCTCCCATCGGACTCTGCTTTGTCGATACCGATCTCAGATACGTGCGAATTAACGAGCGGTTGGCACAGATTAATGGTGCATCCGTCGAGGCACATATCGGGCATACACTCCGCGAACTCTTACCAGATTTAGCTGATGATGTCGAGCCAATCTATCGGCAAGTCATCGAGACGGGGGAGCCGATTATCGAGCTGGAGATAAGTGGGATGAATCCCGCTCAACCTGGCATATTGCGATGCTGGCTTGCCAGTTTCTATCCCCAAATCGATGCCGAACATCGCGTTGTCGGTGTTAATGCCGTAGTCCAAGAAATTACCGAGCGTCAGCGCGAAGCCGCCCTATTACAAGAGAGCCAGCAGAAGTTTAGGGCAATTTTCGACCAGACATTCGAGCTACTGGGCATCGTTAGCAAAGACGGCGTATTACTAGATGTCAATCAAGCCGCCCTAGACTCCATCGCCGCTCAAAAGTCGGCACTAGTGGGCAAATGGTTTTGGGATACCCCCTGGTGGCATACAGCGCAACTCCAGCAGCAACTTAGGGCGGCAATTGTCACGGCGGCTAGCGGTCAATTTATCCGCTATGAGGTCGAATTTCCCCATCCCAACGGCGGTGTCAGCATCACCGACTTTTCCCTCAAACCCGTCTTCGATGCGGAAAGTCGAGTGACGATGCTCGTCGCCGAAGCACGCGACATTACCGATCGGTAAACTGCGCCCAAGCACTAGATCGCGCTGCGGCTATTTTCTCGACGATCGCAATCGAGAGTTAGATTCCTTTTTAAACCCTCCCTCTTATGAGGATCTGTAGGTTGGGTTGAAGAATGAAACCCAACACACCCAACCTTGAACACCCTCTCACTAAGGCGGTTAAGACATGCAAAAATCCTGGCAACCCAGATAGATCCAAAGGCTTCTCAGAGAAGCGGCTCGCGCTCCTGGGGTTCCCCCAGGGTTTAGAGAGTTAGATCTGTAGGTTGGGTTGAAGAATGAAACCCAACACACTTAACCAAAGTTTCTTGCCTTGCTCTTAGACGACATTTATATCGGCTCAGTTGCTCCTCTAGAGAATCGCGCTAAGTATCCCAACCTAATTAATCATCCCCGCAAAATCGCGCTGATAGTACGGGCATCGCGTTAAGAGTGCAGAAACTCCATAATATCTCCTTCTTGGACTAAATATTCCTTCCCTTCACTCCGCAATAGTCC
Source organism: Chamaesiphon sp. GL140_3_metabinner_50 (assembly GCF_025361915.1). Classification (GTDB taxonomy): domain Bacteria; phylum Cyanobacteriota; class Cyanobacteriia; order Cyanobacteriales; family Chamaesiphonaceae; genus Chamaesiphon. Next base: position 1,737 of record NZ_JANYJC010000062.1, on the reverse strand, counting down.
CTTATCCTTAGCAGCTTGCATCGACCCAGTGGCGACCATATCGGTATAAGAAATCGTCTTCGCCCGAATAAAGCCCTTCTCGAAGTCAGAGTGAATCACGCCTGCGGCTTGGGGTGCAAACATCCCCGCTTTAATCGTCCAGGCGCGGGTTTCTTTCGGCCCGGTGGTAAAATAAGTGCGGAGTCCCAGCAGGTGGTAAGTCGCCCGAATCAGCGATTTTAAACCGCCTTCACTTACGCCCAAAGATTCTAAAAATTCGGCTTTTTCTTCAGCGGGGAGTTCTAGTAATTCGGCTTCGACTTGAGCTGAGACGATCGTCACTTGAGCATCTTCTGTCGCGGCAAACGCTCTAACCCGATCGACAAATTCATTCCCCGTCGCCAAATCTTCTTCCGATACATTTGCCGCATAAATCATCGGCTTGCGAGTCAGCAATCCCAACCCCTTAATACTTTCGCTTTCTTCCTCGCTCAGTTCCACTTGTCGGGCGGCGGTACCTGCATTGAGGGCAGTTAGGAGTTTCTCTAGAGCATCGACTTCGACTTGGGCTTCCTTACTGGCTTTGGCAGTCTTCCTGGCCCGATCGATCCGTTTCTCGATTTGGTCGATGTCGGCTAAAATCAGCTCCAGATTAATTACTTCAATATCTTGCTGAGGATCGACCACCCCCGATACGTGGATGATATCGTCGTCTTCAAAACAGCGGACGACTTGCACTAGGGTATCTACCTCCCGAATGTGAGAGAGAAACTTACTCCCCAAACCTTCGCCCTGACTGGCACCTTTGACTAAGCCCGCAATATCGACAAATTCTACCCGCGTGGGCACGACACTTTCGGAATTCACCATCTCCGCCAACACTTGCAGCCGCTCGTCGGGTACCGAGACACTCCCGACATTCGGCTCGATCGTGCAAAATGGATAGTTCGCAGCTTCAGCTTTGGCATTGGCAACTAGGGCATTAAATAATGTCGATTTGCCCACATTTGGCAGTCCAACGATTCCGGCTCTTAGCATTTTAGTCTCAATCGATCGCAACTTTCTCAATTCGATTATAGATCGATCTGGGTTACCCGTGCGCTTGACTAAATTTACCGATCGACTCAATAAGAATTATTAAGCCAGAAAATTCGTCAAAAATACTTGACGCTATTCTCAATTACCTTGACGTATTCACTGGCTTTGCGCTATGCTACCAAAATAGTTCATATAGCGAGTATATGATTATCTCTCAGAGAGTTATTGAGTTAATTTAAAAAAATCGAGATATTCCCTTCCTACCTCAAAAATAGACAACCCAACTCCGATAAGTCACTTCTCAGGCACATTTTAGAACTTATCATTAAGTTGGAGCATAATTATGGTTCGAGTACCCACACATCGATCTCCTACCCATCCAGGGGAAATGTTACTGACAGAATTTTTAGAACCGATGGGTTTAACTCAAAAAGAGTTAGCAGACAGTATCTATGTCCCATATCAAAGAATCAACGAGATTGTAAATGGGAAGCGGGGGATTACTCCGAGTACGGCTTTACGACTGGCTAAATTCTTTAACGTTTCTAGTGATTTTTGGTTGAATTTACAAACCCGCTGGGATCTTTATCATACGCACAAATCAGAGTGTTCGATTGTCGAGAAAATTCAGATCTATCGAACAGCAAAAATTTGATGTTATCGATTCATACACGTAAATAAACTATCTGCTTAAAGTCCGCAGAAACCGTCCTAAACTGG
>NZ_JANYJC010000031.1 GCF_025361915.1 Chamaesiphon sp. GL140_3_metabinner_50 | reverse complement strand
CGTTAAAATTAAGCAACCCAGAAAGTTGGGTTTTACCACTAACCGGAATTACAGAGACTCCTTTTGGTACGGTTATCATCGGTGAATATGGCTCGATTTGGGATGCCAGAAGGGGGCGGTGGCTAACGATACCATATCTATATTATACTTCCGATCGAGGAGTAACTTGGAAAAGAATAGATTTCTTATTTGAGAAAGGAATTAATAAGCATATTCACATAATCAGATATTGTAAATTCGCAAATAAATTGATTTTAACAGATGGAGATAACCAGAAAAAGTTATGGATAAGCGATCCGATTGTGTCTGCCGATTTAGAAAAGCTAAGATGGAATTTATTTAATAGATTTCATTGGCAAATGGGCGGTCATACCTCATTGATAGAAAGTGATGGAAAAATAATATTTGGAACAGACTATCTGGGTGGGACAAACTTTATTATCGAAACAGATGACTTCCGAAGAATGCGAAGGAAAATCATTCCAGATCCTTATAGAAGAAGTTTCGTTCAGTCTATGACTAAAATTAATACGGAAGACCGGGAACAAATATGGATAAGTTTAAAAAGTTCTAGACCCAATTCAAAAGACTTAATTCTATACACAAATAATGGTGGAAAGACATGGCATAAGTCAGAAGTGTTGAATGTTAAAACGCATACCTCCTAGAAATGGGTACACCATTCCTGTGAAAGGCTATTATTATGCCTAAAATACTATTTTCCTAAACCAATGCACATAGCTAATATTTTCACACATGAAGGCTTGCAAATACCTCAATTTATCTAATGCTTTACTTCCAAATTCTTTAGGAATCTCTACTAGCTGTAACACAATATACCCAATCAAACAACAGTATATCTGAATCTCGATTCCATTAATATTTTTGGTTATTAATCGATCCAGTTTTAGGTGCATCTTTAAAAATTTCCACAACAATTCAATCTGCCAGCGACTTCGATAAAATTCTCCAATTTCTTCATTGTTTACTGCGAATTCTCCTGCCTCTGGTAAGTTAGTTGCTAGTCTGAATTCAGTTCTTTCTTCTAAATCACAATAGTTAACAATTCGGCACTCTACCTTTTTTGCCCCTGTCCCCACTAAAAACTTACCATTCTCTTGCATCTTTAAGCTCATATCATTCTTTATTCTCATGACAAAATATCGCTCTTTATCTTGAATCATCTCCTTGATTCTTTCCAGCTTACAAAATCCTCTATCCATTATGTTAACCCCATTCTTCGGTGTCGCTGCTATGGTTTCTTCTCCATATTTACTGTCATGTCCTTGTCCAAAATGGATTAATATTCCACCTGGCTCTGCTGTTAATAAATTAATGCCGCTAAACAGCTTTACTTGGTGATATCCTTCTTTCCAGAGCAATTTACTTGTCAAGGATATAATTGTCGAATCAATTGGGAATAATACTAGAGCTTTCGGGTCGATATTTTTCTGTTTATTCAGCTCACTTCTTAATCTTGAGAATAAATCATGAAATACAACTGGATTTCTCTTTTTGCTAGCTTTAGAGAAAGTTGATATATCCATATCTATTCCTCTAATATTCAACCTTTTAAATAAATCTCTCATGCTAGATTGGCTTTGATCCATTACGAAGCTCAACCAACATGATACAAACTTGAAGGTGTCCAGCACTGGATAATCATCTTTGGGAAGGTCGCCCAAGAATTTATTGATTATGCTTGGAAAATTTGATAGCATACTAACTAGTTTTTTGTTTTTAATCACCTCCATTTTATCTGAATGGGGGTCATTTTCTACTAGTTGTTTCTATCATTCAACACTTCTGCTAGTGGATATAGCGATCCTAAATCATTTTCAAATTAATCACTGATGTTTTTAACCGCAGAGGCGCAGCGATGCGCGCTCGTCGGGTTCCCCGACGTAAAAAGCGCATCAAGACGGAGAGCGCAGAGAAAGAAAGAAGATCGGATAGCTTTTCATTTAGGATTGCTATAGTACCTAGAAGTAAGTTTTTAGTCCATTATTATCCGCCATTATAGACTAATCCAAATGTAGAGGAGGGGTAGTGTCTTGTCAGTTTTTTATTCGGAGGGAACCTCCGAATAAAACCGCCGCTTCATGAATTGCTCCTACTCTAAATTAGCAATATTTAACACTGTTTTAATCGGGCTAACACTACCATAATCTCATCGATAACCTTGACCATCTGTGATGTCGGTCGATCGTGCTGATTTAGAATGATGCTAAATACTAAAGGTGAGTATTGAGGTGGGTTGATATAGCCAGATAAACTGGCAACACCACTAAGGCTTCCAGTTTTGGCGCGGACGATGCCTTGGGCGACAGTTCCTTGCATCCGATTTTTGAGACTACCGCTTACTCCTGATAAAGGGAGAGAATCACGGTAGATTTGTCCCATTGGTGTTGTCGCCATTGTGGATAATACACGCACGAATGCAGTCGGCGTAACTAAATTATGTCTGGATAAACCAGAGCCATCGCGGAGACTATATGCTTGGGAATCGACACCCATTGCCGTGAGATTTTGTTTGACTAAAGCGATGCCTAAATTACTGGTGTCTTCACTACTAGTATAGTGTTCGGGATGAGTGCGCCCGATCGATCTAAGTAAAACTTCGGCATAGATATTATTACTGCGCTGATTGGTTTCAGTAATTAGTTCGGTAATGGTGGGGGAATTAATAGCTGCTATTTCTGGTAAATTTATTGTAGCTTGTCCCAATACTAACCGCGTACTCGCGATCGTCATTCCCGATCGAGTTAAATTTTGCCGCAAGGCACTAATAAAAGATTCGGCTGGATTTACGATCGGTAAATCGATCTGAGTGGGTGTAGAATTAATGGCAAGTTGACCTGTCAACCGAATTGTCGGCTTACCAAAAATTGCGATCGCATTAATATTACCTGCTGGACTGGTGGGAACCGTCAGACTTTGGTTATCGACTTGCCAATTATTTAAACTCGGATCTTGCCAGGTATATTGAAGCGGCATCCCGACTCGCCCCGAACTTACTATTAGTGGATTAGAATTTTGATTTAACATCAGACCATTAATTGCGGGCGCATAATCAGTCGATAAATCTCCCCATTCCCAATCGCCGTTAATCTGTGCCCCCCGAAAATAACCATCGTCGAAACTAAGTTGTCCGATCTGTTTTATCCCCCGCTGCTGGAGTTGTTGCGCGATCGATTGTAAGCCACTCACCGTCAAACTAGGATCGCCTCTACCTACTACTAACAGATTAGTCATATTGCCAGTATTCGGCAGTTGATATATAGAAGTTCTTAGTCGCGTTGTCGTCCCTAGCTGGCGCAGAGCCACTGCTGTGGTAATCAACTTGACATTAGAAGCTGGAATAAATAATCGATCGCCATCCCGGTTGTAAAGTTGAGTATTGCTATTTAAAGTCTGGACGACAATTCCCCACCGATAGCGGCGTAATTCCGGTCGATCGACGATCGCATTTATAGCTGTCGAAATTTGGCTGGTACAAACTGCGGGTAACGGTGCTGGCGGTGCTGGTGGTGCTACTTGTGGCTGCTGCGCTCGTACCGATGTCGTGAATAATTGCACCAATAACCACCAGCATGTGATGACGATGGTTTGACGGGAAAGAACTAATTGCTGCACGATCGACTTACACCTGATTTTTCGATCCTCAGTCTACTAGATCGATCGCCAGTTTTTAAAAAGTTTCAGGCTCAAACCCATTGCTTTGGTTAAATAACCCCAGGTTGACCGATGTTCGTTGACGTAGTCTCTCTTGCCGAGAGAATCGATTATCCCGGCTCGGATGTGGGGGTAGCTGGTTTGAGTCGATCGACAACCGCGCTAGTCGTCAGATGCGATAGTAACCCGACTGGGCCAAAAAATAGACATAGAATCAGCGAATGGATGGTAATTATCCCCTTCTGTTGCCCTTCTAAATAGATATACCGCCCGACAAATAAGTCCATCACCAGGAAATGTACCCAACCCACAGCCGCCGCCCCTTCATCGGCAAAAAAGCGGGCAATGTCAGCTAATTTGGGATTAGCCAGAGCCGCTGCTGATTCGGGGTTGACTGCGACAACGAGCAGGTAAATATATAAGCCCGCGAGGGTGGCGAAGGGGAGGGGCGATGAAATTACTTTGCGGGTAATGTCCCATTTGGGTAAAACAATCATTAATGCCCAAAATGGCAGGACGAATAAGTTAGCACCGTCGAATAGTTGACTCAGCATCAAATGATAAATTGTGAAATGGGTAATGGCAATCTTTACAGTCTATTATCATCCAAAAATCATTCTGAAGCTGAAACAGAGGCGATATCTCACTCGATTGTCAAAATCTCTCATAATACTTCTACATTAGGTCGCAATCGATCGAAATGAATTTTATGTCCTAATTCAGTGTTTTTGCGGTTGCCTTCACTGACTATCTACAGGAAACTGAGAGTAGTTCTTCGATCGCTATATTTACAACTGAAGCCATCATAAATTATTTCAACCATTGATGCTTATCTGTGAGTCAAACAATAAAAAATAACCATGAATATTTTTATAGCAGCAGATATTTCACTCGTTTGTAAATAGTTAGGTCGAAGTTCTTAGCTTAATTTGTAATTGTTAAAGCCTATTTAAAAACAATGAATAAAATCACCGTACTAGCAAACTTAGTTTCGCTATTTGGGCTGTTGCAGTTGCCTGCCAATGCAGTACAACTGGTCGTCCCAGCCTATTTTGCTCCATCTCCGACTGGTCTGCCACCCGCTAGTACTCCTAATGGTACTGCTGATTGGAATACGTTGATTGCCGCTCAACAAGCTCAAAGAGCAAGCAACCAACTGCCGATTGTCGCGATCGTCAATCCAAATACCGGAGCTGGTACCGCTGGAGATCGAGCTTATTATCAACAAGTCTACACGGACTTTGCTAATGCTGGCGGCACGCTCATCGGTTATGTGCCATCGGGATATGTGGGGCAATTAATCAACCCAACAGCGTCATGTCAACCAAGTACCGTTCAGACTGTTGTTAGCTGTGCCCAAGCCTATCAGACATTGTATCCCAATATTATCAGTGGAATTTTTGTAGATGAATTTGGGATTCAGGCAGGTACTAATCCCCATCTTACCGCTACCCAAGTGAAAGATTTCTATACTCAAATCTACAATGGAATTAAGGGCATTGACGCAAACTGGACTGTGTTTGGCAATCCTGGCAGCAATGCACCGATCGATTTTCTGCGTCAAGGTAATAGTGGCGGGGCAAATACTTTGATTACTTATGAAGATACTGGCGCAAACTATCCTGCCAATCGTCCGAGCGATTACGTCAATAGTTTTCCTTCATCGACTTTTGGCAATTTTGTTTTACAAGCTCCGGAATCGAGTTTACAAAGCATAATTAACACTGCGGTGAGTCGTAATGTGGGGTATATCTTTGTGACTGACGACGGTGCAGATGGCAATCCTTACGATCGATTGCCAACTTATTTTGCCAATGAATTGAGCATCATAAATAATATCAGTCAAGCTCGACCAGTTGCCCAGCAAGTACCCGAACCCGATACTTGGCCGATGCCGATAGTTGGCGTTGGAGCGATCTTGGCGATCCGTTATCGCAAGCGAGCTGGTGTCAAAGGTTAACGACCGTGGCAATCTGGAGTTTTGTTGCTCGATCGCTAAACTGTTCGGGTAAGATTAGGGGAAAATTAGGCCCTTTAAATCACCGACCCCCTATTCCCTATCCCCTATTCCCGACGCAGTGATTGGGGTAAAATCATAAAAGAAAATGCCCTTAATAGCAGCGTAATCGATCGATATGGTAGAAGAATCCGCAGAAAATCTAGTTCCCACAACCGAAGCCGCTGGGAAAAAAGCTCAACCCGCCGCGCCAGGTGCTACCGATGATGCTAGTGCGCCTACTGGAGCGGCAGAAAAAACTGCTGCGCCTAAAAAGGAAAAGCCCCCCGCACTCGAAGCCAAACCTTTTGCTGACTTCATGGCGCAAGATTATTTACCCGCCCTCACTCAGGCTCTCACAGGTAAAGGGGTTACCGATCTCCAAGTCGTGCTAGAGCGGTCTAAAATCGCCGTCAAGGGCTTTGAAACATCTCCAGAGTGCAGTCAAGTCGTCGGTCGCTGGAATGACGGCAAGCGTCAATTTAACGTCTACTTCTTCGATGATAATATTCAGGGTCAACGAGCGATTTCTTGTGCCGATGGAGCTACCACATCGAGTACGATCGAATCATTCCTAATCGACGAACGTAAAATCACCCTCGATTTACTCGTCTCTGGCGTAGTCTTGCGGCTCAACAGTCAAAAGTGGTTGACGCGAAACTAGCGGTTCTAAATAAAGATGAAGTTTTGCCGAACTGTTTAACCGATCTTTGTTAGTATTTGTTAGATATAATGGTATCTCTTTGTCTATAGATCGTACCAATCTCGATGTATGCGTGTCATCCCCACCGCCGCAGATCGGGAGATGACACAACATGGATCGGCTTTTGAATTTATGATGGAAACTAGCACCCAATCACTACGATCGCGCCAACACGGATTAATCGAGCATCTCGCTAACGCGATCGAATCTATCTGGGCAAAATACCTAGATCTCTCGCCCTATCATCTCCCTTCCGAATTGGGATATGTAGAAGGGCGATTGGAGGGGGAAAAGCTAGTTATCGAAAATAAGTGCTACCAAACCCCCCAATTTCGGAAACTGCATCTCGAACTTGCCCAAGTTGGGCCGAATTTAGATATCCTCCATTGTGTGATGTTTCCGCATCCTGAATACGCCCTCCCGATGTTTGGCTCGGATATCGTCGCTGGGCGCGGGCAAATTAGTGCGGCGATTGCCGATTTATCGCCACTCAATGCGCGCCGGGTATTGCCAGATAATTATCGAATGCCGCTACTGCAATTACCCACTCACACCTTCAGTCAACCCCGCGAGTTACCCGCTTGGGCAGACATTTTTTCAGAGTTTTGCTTTTTCGTCCGCCCATCTACTCCTGAAGAAGAGCAGTGGTTTTTCGATCGAGTTACCACTATGCTGACAATTCACTGTCAACAAGCCGCCCAAGCCAGTCCGGTTAGTAATACCGAGCGCGCCGAAATCGTCACGGCGCAAAATTATTACTCTACCAAGCAACAACAAAACGACAAAACCCGCCGGGTATTAGAAAAAGCCTTCGGTATGGAGTGGGCAGAAAATTATATGACTACGGTATTGTTTGATAGTTAATAGTGGATAGTGAATGGTGGATAGTTGGGGAATTTATGCTCAGGTTAGATGAATATGCATCGTCGGGTAATTGCTATAAAATTCGGGCATTGCCGAATTGATGTCTGAAAACCTCAGTAGGGGTAATTCATGAATTACCCCTACCGAGATTTTCAGCGTTTGCATATTTGATAAATCATACATAGATAGCAACGCCAAAGTTCAATTGTTGCTAAATTAATTGGGTATACCTTACTCCATACTCCATACTCCTTACTTCCTACTCCTTCCTTACTCCCTACCCCTTACGCCCAAAAACCCAATTCGTTCGAGCCGATTGACAATTCGATTTACTAGCGTAGAGTCGCTGGCGGGTTTGGTGACAAAATCATCAGCACCAGCGGCAAAAACACGATCGATTGCTAGCGAAGCAGTGTGCGCGGTGAGGAATAAAATCGGTAGCGTCGCCCACTGCGGATCGGTGCGTACTGCGCGACAGAGTTCGATGCCATCGTAACTCGGCATATCTAAATCGAGAATGAGTAAATCGGGTGCCGAAGCCTCTAGAGTTTCCCAAAAGCGGCTGGGTTCGGAGAGTGTCGTCACCGCCATTCCCCGCAACGATAATAATGCCTTCACGCCTTCGAGTAGTAACAGATCGTCATCGACAATCGTGACTCTAGCTTGAGTGGCGACTCGCGCTAAGACACGATCGATAGCCACCAAAATTTGCCGAGCGGGTATCGGTTTGGATAAAAATAGTCGTACCCCCCTGCGCGCGACTTCAATGCGCTGTTGGAGCTGCTGGATACCTCTGGCGGCAATACTCGCGGGTAGTTCGGTACCCATCCAGATGCTATCGATCGAGGGTGGTGGCGATATTACCGCCAAGCTTTGTCTGTGAGGAATGAGCGGATCTGGTGACGGAATTGAGAGCTGAGTGTCGGGTTGACTCAAGACTAAAACGGGTAGTTGCGGATAATCGCGTTCTAATTCTGACAATGCACTCAAGCCATCAGCAATGCAGGAGAAACAATCTAAGTCGAGAATAATGACGCTCGGAGATCGATCTAATTGGCTGGGAGTAAGTTCGGTAGTGGTGACAACTTTAAAATTACTAGTGGCGGATCTCAATGCTGAGACTAAATCTCGATCGGTAGAAATTGCCAGCAGACACGGTAATTGCGGCGGCTGTGTCGGGAGCTTTACCGGACTTGTGCGCGGGGTTTTACTGATGATTTCTTGTCTGAGTCGGGTAATATGATGTTGGATTTGGCTGACTTGTGCTGGTGTGGGATCTAAATTTTCGGTGAGTAATAGTTCGATTTGTTTGGCGACTTGGGAGCCGAGCGTCAATCCAAATGTACCCAAGGTACCTGCGAGGGTATGGGCAGAATTTTTAGCCTCCGAGCTGATTGCTGGTGTTAATGAGCCATCGAAAATCGCGGTAATTACTTGCTCGATCGCATCTACTCGTGCGAGTGTTTGCGCGTAATGTCGGTTCCAGATTTCTGTCAAAAATTGCTGCGAATCTGGGGTTGTTGGCTGTTGGCTGTTGGCTGTCGGCTCTGGAGTAATGACTTGCACGTTTGATTCAGTCGATGCTCCACAGGAGAGGCTACTTAGGCTACTTTGACTACGCTCAGTATCAGTGTGCCAGGGAGGGTGGACTCGTGGTGATGTAACATCAGTGCTAGCATCACCTTTGAGTCGATACCCGCTTCCATATACGGTTTCGATAAAATCTACTGGCGCGCCAGCCGCTTTGAGCTTGTGTCTGAGTCCCTTAATATGGGTACGTACAGCCTCTTCACTCGGTGCATCTTCATATGTCCATAAATGTTGTAAAATCGCGCCACAACTAAATAACCGCCGATTGTACCTCAGAAATAATTCTAACAGCGTGTATTCTTTCGGCGTGAGATTGAGCAGTCGATCCCGATAGGTAACTTCATAATTGCGCGGATCGAGGGTAAGCTGCTCGCACGTCAAAACGGGTTGGACTCGATCGTTACCCCGGCGCAAGAGGGCGCGAATTCTAGCAGATAGCTCTTCTGGCTCGAAGGGTTTGATGACATAATCATCCGCGCCAGCATCTAAACCAGTCGCCCGATCGTGTTTGCTATCTTTGCTAGTCAGTAATAAGATCGGCATCATATAACCGCTCGATCGCACGCGACGACACAGACTGATACCATCGAGTTTGGGTAAAAGGGCATCCAATAACAACAAATCGTAATCGAATGCCTCAATAAAATCTAGTCCAGCTTGCCCATCATGAGCGACTTCAACTGTGTACTTGAGATTGCCCAGCGTCATTTTCAGGGCTTGAGCTACTAATACATCATCTTCAACTACTAAAATTTTCACGATCGGCACCTATTTTAGAGTTTCCAACCCAAAGTCGTCGCAATTTGTTGAGCTAATTCTAGCGGACTAAATGGTTTGGCGATCGTCGATCGAATGCCGAGTTTGGTGTAATTTTGTCGATCGATGGTTTGCACTTTCGCCGTTAATAAAATCACGGGAATCGAGCGAGTTGCAGGATTGGCTTGCAGTTTGCTAAATGTATCCAGCCCATCCATATCTGGCATCATCAC
>NZ_JANYJC010000010.1 GCF_025361915.1 Chamaesiphon sp. GL140_3_metabinner_50 | reverse complement strand
CCGAACTAGAGCCACTCAAACAAATGGCGATCGATCTGGGTATTGCCAAGCAGGTGAAGTTTTGGGGCTTATTACCCCGTGCCGAAGTACTCCAGAAGTTGTCACAATCTTCAGTGTTCGTACATCCGAGCCTGCACGATTCTGGGGGCTGGGTCTGCTTGGAAGCAATGGCAGCAGGCAGACCTGTAATCTGTCTGGATTTGGGTGGCCCCGCCGTTCAAGTTACCGCCGCAACGGGGATTAAAGTACCAGCAGCTAGTCCCGAACTGGCTGTGAGCGGTTTAGCCCAAGCAATGGTACGGCTAGCTAGCGACAAACAGCTTAGATCTGACCTGGGACGATCGGGACAGCTCCGCGTGAGGGAATACTACAGTTGGGAAGTCAAGGGCAAACAGCTAGCCCAAATCTATCAAGAACTCGTCATCGATCCACCGCAACACCATTAATAATTATGCACGTCCTGATCTCTGCGTTACACAGACCTTCTAAGCCCACAGGTGTATGCCGACATGCCGCTAATCTGGCGCGCTGTCTGGCTGCTAGCCCAGAGATTACCCAAGTCACGATCGCGATCGGGGCGTGGCAGCAAGATTATTTTACCACCGTGTTCGATCTGCGATCGCCCAAAATTGTCGTTACTATTGTCGATATTACCAACAGCTCGGTATCTAGAAATCTCTGGTTTTTATGGGGGCTGCCCAAACTAGCCCAGCAATTACGTCCCGATTTGGTACATCTATCATTTCCCTTACCCTTCGAGCGATCGCGATTTACCTGTCCCGTCGTCGCCACAATTCACGATCTGTATCCTTACGAATACCCCGAAAATTTTGGTAGAATTCAGGCGACTTGCAATCGCTGGTTATTAAGGAAATGCATTCAGCAGAGCGATGGCGTAAGCTGCGTGTCTCAGACGACGATGGATCGGTTGGCATATTTTTTGCCAAATCGTCCGGCAAGTCAGACCGCCAGTGTGGTTTATAATATCGTCGATTTCGATCTCATCGCACCAACCGTCCCCGATTTTTTCCGAGATCGAGAACGCGCACCATTTATATTAAGTGTCGGTCAACATCGTAAAAATAAAAATCTCGGTTTACTCATCGATGCCTATGAATTATTGTTAGATAAACACCAAATCGCTCCAAATATCGATCTGGTAATTGTCGGCAGTCACGGCCCCGAAACCGCAAATTTGCACCAACAGATTAAAGATCTCCACCTCGAAACCAAAGTCCACCTCCTGAGCGCGATCGACGATCCCCAACTGATCTGGCTGTACCAACATAGCCAAGCCGTCATCCTCCCCTCCTCGATCGAAGGCTTCTGCTTGCCCCTCGCCGAGGCTCTACACTTATCTTGTCAGGTAGTGTGTTCCGATATCCCCATCTTTAGAGAAATTGGCGCGGGAGCCTGTGGCTATTTCGATTTTAAGGGCGATCCCAAATCCAATCTCGCCCGATCGATCCACGATATCATCCACAACCCACCCGCAGTCACCACCGATCGATCTTCTTCCCCATTCTCCAGCACCGTCATCTCCCGTCAATATTTGCACTTCTACCAAACTATCCTCAAAACCACCCCCAAATTATCGGTATTAGTATGACTCACGTCTGGCGATCGAGATTTAGTCAATAGTGAATAGTGGATAGTAAATAGTGAATAGTACCTACTTCTTACTCCTTACTCCTTACTCCTTACTCCCCATCTCCCAACTCCTATCTCCGAACTCCCATGCCCAAAGCGCGTAAACAAGGTTTTTATAAAAGTAGCACGCTCGTCATGGCGGCATTTTCGATCGCCTTTTATTCGCGGGTAGTTTGCTCGATTACTCGATTACCATCAGCTCTGAATCATTTGCACTTTGCGATCGTCCCCTTAACCGCCGCCATTATTCTCACCACCGCCCGTCCGACAGATCCCCAACAAATTAATACTGTGTGGATGTTATTGTGCGGACTATTGACTCTATTGGGCGTGACGATCGCCAGTGCGGCGATTAACAATGCGGGCATCATTAATATCATTTTTGATTTTTTGCTGCTGGGTGGGCCATTTATGCTGCTGATGGCGATCGTTTGCATCCCAATGTCTCCTGCAAGTTTTCATCGCTTCCGCAATTGGACGATTTATGCTGCCTTTGCCAACATGGCTCTGGCATTCATCCAATGGCCGTTGCTCAAATTTAATAAAATCTCTGCGGGTGGATTAGATGCCACCGATGGCATGGCGGGGGTGTTTTTTGTTTCGGGAGCTGGCAATTATGTCTCGACGACTGTTTCGATTTACTTTGGCATTTATTATCTAATGTTTGCCAAAGCCGCCCCAGTCTGGCTGCGATATGCCACCTTACTCGCTGCGGCTTATCAACTTCAACTTTCCGATTCCAAACAAGTGCTATTCGCGCTGGCATTCGGTGGGGTGCTGTTAATTTTTTCAACAATGAAGAATGTGGGAAAAACCCTAACTTATATCATTTTATCCATCCTAATTTTAATTGCTTTCTACTGGTGCGTCGAAAATCTATCGGCATTTGCAGCTTTTAAAAATTACTTAGATAAAGAGGGCGCATATGGGCCGCATGGCGAAGCATCACGAATTAAATTAATTGCTTTTAATCTATTGCCGACATTTTATCATTCCCCGCTCAATTGGATCGTCGGACTTGGCCCCGGTCATACTGCCGGACGTTTGGGTGGCTGGTTGCTCAAGGAAAATTGGGCGATTTTAGGGCCGCTGGGCGCGACGATGCATCCTGCCAGTCAAGCGATGCTGAAAGCTTACTTTGGGAGTTGGCTGGCGTTGGAATCTACCATGTTTTGTCCGATGTTTGGTTGGGCGGGGATGTGGGGCGATTTGGGTGCGGCTGGCGTGTGTGCCTACTTAATGCTAGGTTGGATCGTCTGGCGTTATGTGTGCGTGGATAATTACGGGAAATTTTTACTCTTGAGTGTGGCTGGCTTTGGGTTCATTTTTACCCAGATGGAAGAGCCAGGATTTATGTTCTATACGGCGACGATGCTGGGGCTGCGTTGGCAAGAGCAGCGATTTAAAACATTA
>NZ_JANYJC010000391.1 GCF_025361915.1 Chamaesiphon sp. GL140_3_metabinner_50 | reverse complement strand
AATGGGTTCTATAGAACCCATTTGAGATCTTTTGAGATGCTGGTGGAGAGGGTGGGTTTTGTTCGAGATCGAACAGTAACATCGACATTAAATTGCATAAACCCACCCTACAGATCTGTGAAAATGACTAAATGACCCATTCTGCACACCAACCGTAAAGATCTCAAATAGGCTCTATATGCGCGGTGCTGTCATCTTTTAAAGAAGGTTACTTTTTGATGTTAATCAGATCGGTCAAAATATTATCCAAACCGCCATTGACTTGAATGCGATCGATCTTTTCAGCAATTCGCTCTAAGATTTCCAACTCCTTCAATCTCAACGCGACGGGGTTTTCTTCCATCACTTTGGCAGTATTGAGCATACTCCGAGTCGCGGCGGTTTCTTCCCGACGGCGCACCACATTCGCTTGAGCGGATTTCTCGGCTTCGACAACTTTACTCAGGATGGTTTTGATTTCCCCAGGTAAGATAATATCTTTCACGCCGACAGATTCTACCGAGATGCCATATTCGGCAGTTTTAGCACGGATATATTCAGCAATATCACGGTCGATCGTACCTTTATCTTCGAGCAATCCATCTAAAGTTCGTTCGCCGACTGCTCCCCGCAAGCCAAATTGTAGCTCTTTATAAATAAAGCCGTTGATATCTGCTAAGTTATTCATCGCCTGTAACGGATCGCTAATCCGATAGCCAGCCGTCAGATTGAGCCGCACGGGGACTTTATCTTTCGTCAGAATATCTTGCCCCGAAACTTCCATATTTTGCAAGCGCATATCCATCGCGAGCGATCCGAACGATCGATTGAATGTCCACCAGGCGTGAATTCCTGGCTCTAGCTGGCTCTGAAATACCCGATCGATATACAAAAAGCCCAAGTGCTGCACGGGCACTTCTCGGACGTGTAAGGCATCGCTGGCAAGCTTTTTAATTTTGTCATTACCCGATACTAATTCGGCAACTAATTGGGATGAAAGTTGCGAATTGGTACTAATATCGATCGTTTCTACCGTTACGCCTTGCCAGAATAATTTGCGACTGTGGGGCGGTAAAATGGCGATCGGCTGTTGTTTATCGCGCACTATGGCGACTTGTTGTGCTAATGTTTCGGCAACGGTGCAATATTCAGTGATAAATTCGGGATGGAGATCGATTAAGACATTTTCATCGGGAAATGCCGGATTAGGAATCGTCCGATTGAGAGTCTTAAATTGTAAGTCTTTAGATGACGACCAAAACGCATATTCACCCGTCCCTAATGGACGCACGAAATTGTGCTGCACGTACATTAAACCAATTTCAGATTCGGATACCTGAAACTTTTTGATACCGCTCAGGGCAATTCCTCGCGTTTTCTCGACTAAATCTGGTGGTAATTCGATACTTTCTGAAAGATTGAAGTACCGCACTTCGATGGTAATAAACCCTTTCCAAAAAGTGCGTAATTGGTTAGGAGCGATAACGATCCAGTTTTGCTTGAATTGGAGTAATGCGACTCGATCGAACGCTGTCTCCACGATCGTTAGATGTTGCTCTAGTTTATCGCGATCGGTTTGGAGTAACAGCTCTAATTGCTCGATTTGGGCTTCTGGCTGATTGAGATCGTAAGTTTTGACGCTCCAATTCCAGCCTAAGTAACGATGCGTACCGGGCGATAAAATTGCCTTAAAATCGCTCTTGTTGTATAAGAAACCCCGCTCGTGAGGTTTGATGTAAAAAGTCTTGAACATATAATTTGTTGGGTTTCGCGTTGCTCTACCCAACCTACGATGGAGAATAGAATTTAAATTGTTTGTGGATGTTAACCCCGCAAATGCTGGCGTTTAAGACAGTCTAATGACGGACGAAAGGTTTATCTTAAATTGGATTAAGACAGATCGATCGTCAAGTTTTATCCGAGGACAAAGCTGTTTGCTCGATCGGCAAATATATCGTTCGTACTAATACCATTGTTCCCACAGGAACACCAATAGTAGCTGAAGGAAAATACTCAAATAAAAGATGCACGCGATCGTACTAGTACCAAACTGCTGCCAAATTAAGCCGCTAGGCGACTAAATTTTGGCAAAACGCCAACTTTACAGAGTTGAAAATAATGGACTCGAACCATATTGAGATTTCTCTCGTACCGTTTTGGCTTGCGCCGACTTCGTGGAAGGAAGGTGTCTGATTTAACCTTTGACTTGGTTTGGCTTGCGCCGCCTTATCCTAAGTAAGGTGCCCAAATTTAACCTCTGTGGCTGGAGGGTTTGAAAAGTGCGGGACTCGAACCTGCTACCTATTGGCGATCCGCCAACCGCTCTATCCGAATGAGCTAACTTTTTGGTGTACGATCTGGGACTCGAACCCAAGCTCTACCGATACCTCGGCTGCTTTATCCAACTAAGCTAATCGCACGATCGACTAATAATCATGCGTGACGGTATACGCTCAAACCACAGGTTGGCGCACCAGTCAGATATTTAGAATCAGAACATTTGTCTGCAATCTTATTCATGTCTACTTCTTACTATAACATGGAAAATATGTTTTACAGATGAAACTTAGCCATGAAAATACTAAATAAATATATATTTACGGGTAAAAGCTACACTGACGCTGAAGCTAATATATCTGCCAGACAGGATTCTAAATCTGTGAGTCTTTTTTGTTGCTGCGGATCGATTTGACGATCGATCTTAATTTCTGGATCGATCGCCATCATTGCCCGATCGCGATAGGCTTTAATTGTCTCCATTACCTCGGTATTCAATCTAAATAAATAATCCGCAGCAGCATCGAGATAAGCTTCTGATATTTCGGCATCGTAATTACTATTACTAGTACTATTATTATCTGAAGGTAGTCCAGATAGTTTATTAGCAATCGTTGTCGCACTACCCGCAACGACGGCACCTAACGGCCCACCCAAGACCCAGCCTAGTCCTGTCGCTAATGCTGTCGGGGTCAAACTATTCAGAGTAGACGTTTGTTCTGGTGGCGATGGTATCGATGGTTCGGTTAATAATAGTTCGGGTGGATCTGGTAAAACGATCTGTAATGGTGCGACTGAAGGGGTATTAAAAAAGCTCTCAGCTTTAGTCACCCAATCGTTAATTTCTTGCTGAGAATGTCGCAATCGGGGGCGAACATTGCTCGATTCCCACTCACCAAAGCCTTGCTGTCTAATTACCGTAATTAGTGGAGCTTGATAAAAACTGATTAGATTCGGCAAATACAACCATTGTTCGACATCTTTGAGACTATTTTCCCAGCCAGCCTTAATTAATTGTTGAGCTTTGCACTTGAGAGCTAATTCGCGATCGCATTTCTCTTTATTTTCATCAATTTCCGCCTTTAACTTAGCAATTTGCGCTTGTAACAACCCTTGAATCTCCAACCCCAAAGATTGCAATACAGGCATTCGCACCTCGGCTAGTTCCTCCCGCTGGTGCGATACAATCGCCTGGAGTGCCGATATAAATGCCGATAACCCCGAAGTATGTAAAGTTGCGTCATCACCCTTCAGACGAGCGCGCAGAGCCGGGAGCGCATCAACCCGATAGATGTTGCTAATTCCTGGCGGTAATTGCGATCGAAAACTTTCAGCCACAAATCTCAACCGATGTTGAACTTCTTTCTGTTCTTCTAGCTCTAACATATTCGTAAAATTAGCCACGAATACCACGGTATTAATCCCGCGATTTTCCAGCCAATCTCGTAAATGTTCGCGTTCGCCGAGCGTCATTAATTTGCGAACATCCAACACATTTACCACCAAATCCGCAGCCAATAATCGATCGCGCACCAAGTTATCCTGCTCGTCGCGATCGTTCGTACCGGGTAAATCGAGTAATTCTACCCCAGTTTTTAAAAACGGATGAGGAAAACTCACCTCGACTTCCATCACATCATCCCGCATCCGTCGATCGTTATCTAAAGTGGCAAATTCAGTTAAAATATCGGTATTCTTAGCCGCGATTATTTGCCCGTTAGTTAAGGTAATTTTAGTTGCCAATTCTTCACCATACACAACTTTAATCGCCGCACCCGTAGTCGGAATCAGATCGATCGGTAATGTTTTATTGCCCAAGATTGCGTTTAATAATGTTGATTTACCATGATTGAATGGCCCAAATACAGCAATCTGGTAATTCGATCGAGCCGATTTATTAGCAAGCGTTCTGAGATCGTTACCAAGTCTAGAGTTTGGGTCGATTTCCAGCTTGCTAGCGGCAGCTTGAAGGTGGGTGATGAGTGAGGAATTCATGGTGGTGCGATCGGGTTAATTTATTTACAAGCGTAGGTTTAGATGCTCTTAATATTTGTTTAATCGATCTTGCCAATCAGTAGGATTTCGCTTGGTATGGAAGCAAGCAATCACAAAAATCGTATCTTCCTCAACAACATAAAAAAGAGAATAAGGAAAACGTCTGACTAGTGCGCGTCGAGATTGTTGGTAGATAAGCCGATATGCAAGAGGATTACGTCCGATTGTCGATATACATGCATCAATAGCACGCACAAATTCAGAACCCAAACCTGGATCTTGTGATTCATACCATGCAAAAGCATCTTCTAGATCTAACTCTGCTTCTGGGCGAATAATGAGCCTGTAATTCATTGAGCAGATCCTAATCGCTGTTTGACAGTTTCCCAGCTTGAGCCAGCAGTAGGATCTTGCCGATGTCGATCGAGTCTGCGATCGAGTTCTTGTTGTTGTGTAGGATCTAATTGGACTTCATCTTGTCTGTCTAGAATACTATCCCATAAATCTTCGGCAAGTTGAATGCGCTCGGAAATACTCAGTTGGGAAATTTCAACCTTGAGAAGCGGATGGTTGCTCATATTAATTTAGTTTGCTGAGTTACATCTATATCTGGATTATTCCATCATAGCCACCTGTAGGTTGGGTTGAGCGATGCGAAACCCAACATCCCTACAAGCAATGGATAGGATTGTTGGGTTTCGTTCCTCAACCCAACCTACAAAATTGGCACTACCATCGGATAGTTCGCCTCTTAAATAAGCCGATAGTAGCACCCATCCCTAAACCACCAAAAATTAGTCCTACAGCTATTGAACCCTCTCTATCCACTGATGGATTAATATATTTCGTATCATTTGTAATAAATACGCCATTGTTGAGCAACCATTTTTTTACGTCGGTAGCCATAATGGAAGTTACATGGCCTTTAACTGTCAGCTTGTTAGTTGCAGGGTTTACTTGAATATATTTCTCTATTTGATCCTCTTGTACAGCAATAATCAAAGAGACTTCTCCTCTTGAATTTGTCTGTTGATGTAATGGGATATAGACCAAAGCCGTATCTATTGGGACATGAATCAGAGGTATATTAAGCCGCCTTTGAGATTGTGCCGTTGTCTCATCTGCATAGCCAGAAACTTGAGCATAATAGTTATTATGATTAATATTTCCTGACTCAATAAGACTTAAATCTACCTCTCCTATATCTGGAGCTATTATCTGTCTGCCAGCAGCATGAATTACTAACACAGTTACACATAAGGCAACTGCTGATTGCCACCAGCCCCCAATAGTGATGCAGTTAGGCTTATACTTAGTCATTATTTTTGTGTATTATTTATGGTTGTGATTAATAGTAATCAGCGCATTACTCAATATTTGGGCTGGGTACTGCCCGTTACCTGAATTTTGAGCGATGTCTCCACCAATTAACCATTCAAGAATCCCTGATAAAAAGCCTCGATCGATTCAGACTCCTTCACTACATCAGCTTCAAACTTCTGTAACCGATTGACCTCAGTGACTCGATCGATCTCCTGAGATTCTTTCTGTTTGACGAGGTTTTGTAATTCGCCTTTGCGCGTTTTAATATCGTCATCGATGCGTTCGATCGCTTCCCGTTCGTAACTATCGAAACACTCTTGCACCGCACTATAAATCGGTTGCCATTGTTCTTTAGAAATCTCTGGTAATTTAGCGATTAATTGCTTTTTGATTTCTTGAGTAAAATATTTTCGCGCGTGTTCGACTTGGAACGCTGCAACGCCGATGCCTGCTGCCATCACCCCAATCGGGCCGAGGAGCGCGCCGAAGACGACGGCAATTCCCGCTGTAGTGAAGATGTTGAGCATGATGCTTTGGAAGTTGAAACCGCCGACGGCTAAAGCGGCGACAGCAAAGTTGCCAGATGCGAGGGAAAATAAACCCATCGCCCATTTTGCCCAGGCTGGGGTACCATCATCGTCGAGAGCTTTACTGCGGGTGTGGATTTTACCAGTCAGTTTTTCGGCCATTTCTTGGGTGATGTTTTGATAATCTACACCATGTTTTTGGGCTTGAGCTGAGAGTTCGCTAAAAGCCGCTGTGAGTTCTTTTTGCGCTGAGAGCGTCCAGGTGGCATATTTATCGTTTATGTATTGCTGGAAGCCTTTTTGAGCGGCTTGGTTGAACTGTTCGCGCTTGCTGCCGCTAAAGAAGTCTAAAAGTTGCAGATCGGAGGGTTGATAAGTTTGGAAATCTGCCTCGAAAGTATCTTCTAATTGTAATAAATAAGTCTTCATTGAATCGGCGATCGATCGGGCTTGACGATCGCGCACGCGGCGAATATCATCGCGGAAGACATCGCGAATCGATTGTAACTGAATGAATTGGGGTTCGATCGCTTCGATTTTAGCTTTGAGTTCGACGACGTTAGTATCTAGAAGCGGAATTCTGCGCGCGACGGCTTCGGAGACATGGCTGCAAGTTTGCTTGGCAATAATCCGCGCTTGACGCAATTCGGCAATTGCCCGCTCTTGAGTTAAAAATGTATTGAGCGCGTTGATAAATGGTGGGAAACCCGTTCCATCGAGATCGGCTGCTTTATCTTTAATCCGGCGGCGGAGGGCGGTAATTGAAGATAGGGGAAATACGCGCTCGTCGTAGATGTCGTAACCATCGACGGTGCAATATTCGGCTAAATTAGCTTTAAATACCCGATTTAATTTGCCTTCGGCTTCAGCTAATTCGGTAGCATCATCGGGATCGATTAACGATTCTTTGACTCGATCCCAAGCATTAATTAAAAAGAATACGCTCAAACCGCGATCTTTAATATAGTTCTCTAAATAGCGACGTTCGCCTAACGTACATGGCTGCGAAGCACTGAGGACAAATAACACGGCATGACAATTATTGAGATATCCCAGCGACAATTCATTCCGCGCTTCGGTATCATTCAAACCAGGACTATCGATAATTTCAATGCCTTTCGATAGTAACTCTAGTGGATATTCCACAACGGCATAGTCCACATCGGGGAAAGCAGGTTTGTTACTCTCTTCTAATTTCTTTGCTTCCGCTGGATCGATCGTATATTTAGTTTTAAACGCACCAAAATCAATCGACTCAGGCGGCTTACCATCTTTAAAATGGACGGTAACTTTTTTCTGCTCTCCATAGCGCAACACTGTCAACAATGCCGTGCAGGGGTTGACATCGCTGGGCAAGATATTCTCACCGATTAAGGCATTTAAAAACGTACTTTTACCGCGCTTCATATCGCCCAACACCATCAGCCGAAATACACCTTGCTGAAGATTGGTACTAGCTTTAGTCAAATCTGCCAAATCGCGATCGAATCCCATTTCGCCAGATCCAGTTTGTGCGGCTAACTCTGACTGCTGGAGGTTAGCTACCATTCGGCGGAGGCTCCCAGCCACTTCTTGGCGCACTCTCGCGACGCGATCTAAATCTTCGAGAAAACGATTGGTTTTGACAGTAGACATTATCATAGTTTCAAGTCGATCGGTAAATGAGCATCAATCCAGCAATGGCGATACATATACAAATACAGCCCTAGCCTAGCAGAACCCGGAAACTTTGGTTGTAAGGCGCGGATCTTTTTAAAAACCACGAGCTACTTTATGGTTGTTAGGATCTAAAACTAAATTTACCTATAATTGTTAGGATCGATCGCTAATCTAGCCAAGCGTAATATCGACTGTCAACAGTGAATCTACGCAAGAACAAATATCGTTGTATTTCTCTGCGCTCTTCACGCGCCTCTGCGGTTCATAATCATCAATTCACGATCGCTAGTAAATTTGGAAATAATTTAAATTTGTTATGATACTGCCGAATTAATATTTTTTAACCGCAGAGACGCAAAGGACGCAGAGATTGGAAAAGAAAGATACTACAGTCTTATTTATGGCACTATTCCATCGCCATACCAGCGAGAAGCAAGATTGCATAAATGGTAAAGTGAATCTGATAATTCTTTGCCTCGATCGGTTAATTTCGATGTGACTTGCGGGGGAATAGTCGGTTTATAATGCCGATCGGGTTGTTCGTAATCTATCCAAATATGTCGGAATATAAAGGAATATTTCAATTCTGACCGACTGGATGGGTTTGGCAGCAACCATCACGAGAGTCCGTGCTAACATCCATCATTGTAAGCACGAGTCATGAAGAGAGTGTAACTGTGGTACTACGGGTTGCTGTTGTCGGTTCTGGGCCAGCGGGTTCTTCCGCTGCTGAAGTTTTAGCTAAAGCAGGAATTGAAACTTATTTATTCGAGCGTAAATTAGATAACGCCAAGCCTTGTGGTGGTGCGATTCCTCTTTGCATGGTGGCTGAATTTGACTTACCATCACACATTATCGATCGCGAAGTGCGCCAAATGAAGATGATTTCGCCTTCTAATGTTGAAGTCGATATCGGTCAAACACTCAAGCCTGGTGAATATATTGGCATGTGTCGGCGGGAAGTCTTGGATGGATTTTTACGCGATCGAGCTGAGAAACTCGGTGCTAAATTAATTAATGGTACCGTCCATAAGTTGGAAATGCCGGGACTGAACACGACAGATCCTTATGTGCTCCACTATGCGGATCATTCTAATGGCAGCCTCGAAGGTGAAGCCAAAACCCTGAAAGTCGATCTCGTCATCGGTGCGGATGGTGCTAACTCTCGCGTCGCTAAAGCGATGGATGCAGGCGATTATAATTATGCGATCGCATTCCAAGAACGAATCAGATTGCCAGAAGATAAAATGGCTTACTATCACAGCCTAGCTGAGATGTATGTCGGCGATGATGTTTCTACAGATTTCTATGCCTGGGTATTCCCCAAATTCGATCACGTAGCGGTCGGTACCGGGACGATGAAGGTACACAAAGCCTCAATTAAGCAATTACAAGCCGGAATCCGCAAACGGGCTGCTAAGAAGCTTGAAGGCGGCACCATTATTAAAGTTGAAGCTCACCCTATCCCCGAACATCCTCGTCCCCGTCGGGTTGTCGGACGTTGTGCGCTAGTCGGCGATGCGGCTGGTTACGTTACTAAGTCTTCTGGCGAAGGGATTTACTTTGCTGCTAAATCTGGACGCATGTGTGCGGAAACGATCGTCGAACGTTCTGAACAAGGCGCGAAAATCCCGACAGAAGCCGATCTCAAGGTTTATATAAAACAGTGGGATAAAGCTTACGGCTTAACTTACACGGTACTAGATATCCTCCAACGTGTATTTTACCGTTCCGATGCGACTCGCGAAGCTTTTGTGGAAATGTGTGGCGATCTTGACGTGCAAAAACTCACCTTCGACAGCTATCTCTACAAAACGGTCACTGTTGCAAATCCGATTACACAGTTGAAGATTACCGCTAAAACGATCGGCAGTCTACTCCGAGGTAATGCTTTAGCTCCCTAATCGCGTTGGCGTAGCCTCTAGAAAGAGAATCGCTAATTTAACTCATACCTTAAAAAAGGTAGGTACCAGTACCTACCTTTTTTGTCAGTTTCGATCGTTTGAGTTTTAGATCCCCGACTTCTCAAAGAAGTCGGGGATCTAGCTGCAATATTTTAAATCTTCACCACCCGATCGCAATAAATAAGGTAAGCTATTCGTTACCTAAAATTAGCATCCCCTCATCCCGTCCCCCCGTCCCTCAGTCTCCCCCTCCCAAATGTGCCGTCTCCTCGCCTACCAGGGTATCCCCCAATCGATCGATCGATTAATTGCCAAACCCGAACATTCGCTGATCGTTCAAAGTTATCAACCTCGTGAAATGACAGCAGGGGTGATTAATGCCGATGGATTTGGGATTGGTTGGTATCACAACGATACACAATATCGCGATCCGTTTATCTACAAACACACTCAGCCAATTTGGACTGATGTCAATTTACCCGATCTGAGCCGATTTGTAGAAACTGGCTGCATGTTGAGCTATGTGAGAAGTGCCACGCCGGGACAAGGCGTAAGCATGAGCAATTGTCAACCTTTTCGGGATGGTAAATTGTTATTTATTCATAACGGATTTATCGATAATTTCCGCTCTGGATTATACAAGCAAATTCGCGAGAAATTACACTCGCATATCTATCAAGCGATCGATGGTACGACCGATTCGGAGCATATCTTCGCGCTATTTTCTAATATCTTGCACACTCACCCCGAACTACCATTAGAAACCGCTCTCCAACGTACTTTACAGCTCTTGCGCGATTTAGTCGAAACCGAGCGGACGACAATTTCTGCCAATATTGTGATTAGCGATGGCGACAGATTAATTGCTTCGCGCTTCGCACATCGCGCGACAGTTCCATCGCTGTATTGGATTAAAAATAGTATCGATTATCCCGATTCAGTTATCCTCGCTTCCGAGCCAATCTTTGCCGACAATTGGCAAACTTGTCCGATGCAGAGTATTGTTACGGTTAGCAAAGATTTAGATGTCAAAATTCAGCCGATTTAAATATCGGTGCGATGTAATTTACTAATTCACATCGGCTCAACAGCTATCGATCGTGACAGGATCGCCAGATTTGATATAATTGAAAGTAGTCACTTCCATCGCTAGATCGGGTTAATTAGATTGAATGTTAGAACTAAAACTAGAACGACTTCGCAATCTATTTATAGAGATGGATCGAGCGTTAATTGCTTATTCTGGAGGGATTGATAGTACCCTAGTTGCTAAAATTGCCTACGATGTTTTAGGCGATCGTGCTTTGGCTGTAACGGCTAAATCGCCATCATTATTACCTGAAGAACTAGAAGATGCGATCGAGCAAGCAAATGCGATCGGTATCGCTCATCAGATTGTCGAAACTCACGAAATGGATAATCCTAATTATTCATCTAACCCCGTCAATCGCTGCTATTTTTGTAAGAGCGAACTTCACGATACGCTCAAACCTTTAGCTTTAAAACTTGGCTATAGTTATGTCATTGATGGTGTTAATGCCGACGATCTCCAAGATTATCGCCCCGGCATTCAAGCAGCTAAAGAACGCGGTGCTAGATCGCCATTAGCGGAACTAGAAATTAGTAAAATCGAAGTTCGAGAAATTGCAAAATTGCTGGGTTTATCGTGTTGGAATAAACCCGCACAACCCTGTCTGAGTTCGCGGTTTCCTTATGGTGAAGAAATTACAATTCCTAAATTAAACCGTGTGGGGAGAGCTGAAATATATTTGCGGAGATTGGGATACGAAAATATTCGGGTGAGATCGATCGATGATACCGCCAAAATTGAGTTACCAGCCGATCTAATTCAACCATTTGTAGCAAACACCAATCTTGCCGAATTAACAGCCGCCTTCGTGTCATTTGGATTCGTCTATGTCACTCTAGACTTGGAAGGTTATCGGAGCGGTAAATTAAATCAGGTATTATTTAACCTACATTCCGCTAGTCCAAGCGATCGAAAAATAATTAAAACGAAGCCATAGGATCGTAGCAGTTACATTCTCAATAAGTTCAGACTATTGAGAACTACCTTTCGATCGCCAAAAAGAGTCTAAATCGCTAGAAAGGTTGATGTGAAAGGATTCTGGGCCTTATTATTTTTTAGGCGATCGAACTAGCGGAATGTGGGTTTAAAGCTTCACGCGTCGGTTTCGCATTGCCTACGGCAGGCTAACGCCAACAGTGGAAGCTGTCAACTGTC
>NZ_JANYJC010000390.1 GCF_025361915.1 Chamaesiphon sp. GL140_3_metabinner_50 | reverse complement strand
CGCTCCCATCTCCCATCTCCCCACTCCCATCTCCCATCTCCCCGCTCCCATCTCCCACCTCCCACCTCCCATCTCAATTAAGCTAAGATCGTAGATACCTTACTAGTGCGCCCGATAAATCTAATGCTATTTAACGAACTCACGCCGATTATTAAAGAATTAGCCAAAGAACCCGCCGCCTTTTGCAGTGGGTTCATTTCTGGGGTACTCCGGTTGAATCTGACTGACGATCCCGTAAAAACTTGGCTGGAAAAGCAAGCCGGATTTACACCGACATCTAGCCAAACCGCGACGAACGACCCTCAAAGACCGAAATCGATCGAGATCGACTAAAATTTGCATCAGTACATTTATTCGCTCGGTTGATACCCGATCGCGGTCAATTGCTAGGTACCGAAAAAAACTCCAAACTTGTAATCTGGATAACTCAAGCCGAACTGCAAACCTTTTAGCGGAAGTTTTTAAGTTGCTGCTTGCAAGTATTTAAGATGTAGCGATCGTTGTTACTAATTTTGGGCAGAAGTTGAAAGCTCGGTGCGCCCATCATTGGCTGCTTGCTGGCTGTTAGCGTGTTGGTACCGAGCGTGAGTGCGAATTTAGATTGCTTGAGGTCGAATGGATCGATTAAGGTCACATTTAAGCGCGTCCCGGTGAATTTTCCGTAAAAGCAACTAAATTCCGATCGCGGTAAATAAAAAGCCCCGATCGTTTTACGACCGATCGTTTCAAAAATTATATATTCTTTACCCACGACATCGGGTAGAGCAGATTCACCATATAGATGTACTCCGTTCGCTGTAGGCGTGACACTCGATTGACTAGATTTATTTGCTGGTACGATCGGATTACCACTGGCAATATTTTGACTAATAATAGTTGCTGACGCTGCCATAACTAAGGTAAAAAAACAGTGACTTTTACTACGACAAATAGATTTCAATAATGTCAGAAGCATTATAAACGCCAACCCCTTTTAAAACAATGGTTGAAATCGATTGAATTAGTTAGATTTATGGGAGTCAGCAGGTGGCAACCTCGATCTGTAAACCTTATCGAAGCTAGATCCCCGACTTCTTTTAAGAAGTCGGGGATCTGATATATCCTAACCAGCTTGGCGGTTATTATAACTAGTTTAAAAAATTATTTAGATCGATCGCTACCTTGCACCAAAATTAAGCGATCGTTTTGTAGAAATTTGATTCAACTTGGCTATCTATAACCTAACAAAAACAGTTAGTAAAAGTCAACATACTTCCTTTTCAGTCCTGACAAAAACGGGTAGGGGTAATTCATGGATTACCCCTACCCGTTTTATACCGTTCGATTATCGATCTTAGCTAGCTACATAGTCGCGGAAACTGCTGTGACGGCGGCGGAAATGCGATAGAGCTTGATGCTCTAGTTGACGCACCCGTTCGCGGCTGAGATTGAGGATTTCCCCCACCTTGGCTAGCGATAACTCGCTTCCACCTTCCAAGCCAAAGCGCAGACTAATTACGTCTCGTTGCTGCCCTGTCAGCTCGTTGAGCGTCGAGTGTAGCTCTTGGCGCAGGGATTCTTGCACCGTATATTTTTCGGGAGAAACACCACCATCTTCAAGCAGTTCCGAGAGTTCGGTATCCTGATTGTCGCCAACGCGAACATCGAGCGAAATCGGCTGGCGCGAGATATTGAGATAGTCCCGAATCTGTGCGGGTTCGAGTTCTAATGCGACGGCAATTTCGGTTGAAGTGGCACTGCGTCCGAGTTGTTGGGACAGCTCGCGCTGGGTTTTTTTGATTTTGTTGAGTTTTTCGGTAATATGGATGGGTAAGCGAATCGATCGACCTTGTTGAGCGATGGCGCGAGTAATCGCTTGACGAATCCACCAGTAAGCATAGGTTGAAAATTTATAACCTCTGGTAGGGTCGAATTTTTCTACTCCGCGTTCCAATCCCAGCGAACCTTCTTGAATGAGGTCGAGAAATTCGAGATTGCGTTTTTGGTATTTTTTAGCAATCGCAACTACCAACCGCAGATTGGCTTCGATCATTTTCTGCTTGGCTTGCCGACCTTGGCGTAAAATGCGATCGAGTTCGGTTGCTGTCACAGTCGCTGCATTCGCCCATTCTAGGCTCGTTGGCGGTCGGTTTAGGGTTTTTGCTAAATTCTGGTTGACCTCTTGAAAGAGCATCATTTGTTGCACTTGCTTACCGTAGCAAATCTCTTGCTCTTGGGTGAGCAATGGAACGCGACCGATTTCGTGAAGATAGGTTCGCACCATATCGCCTGTAAACTTGGGTTGACCGATCGTTCGAGTTTTTACACTAGGCATGAGTTTCTATTTAACTCCCTTTACAAGTGGCTGGTAAAACTTTTCTTATGACGATTATTTAATCGTCAGATCTCATTTGTCGTAACTACAAATAAGTTGGTAAATGGATGCTGGTGGTTGGATACGTCTCTGGCAAAGCTTGAGTCGGGGTCTACTCTGGTGCCGTAAGATTCTAGACGTAAATAAGTAGATTAAAGTTCTCTAGTATTTACGAACATAGCAGTTTTCGTGGGTCGAGGAAATTAATTAATGATTAAATTGTTACTTGGGCTAGATGCGATCGGTTATGCAATCTGCTCGGATTTGGTGCCGATCGTGAAAATAGCAATGTTACTCTATTTTTAGTAATTTGCAATCTGCAATATTGCTGAAAATACTAGCTTGGATGTAATATTTAGCCGAGTGTGGTTCGATCGAACATGAAGAGATTATTACTGGAACCAGAGAAAAGCTGTTTGCATTAAACCGACAATGAAGCCCAAGATGCCCCCCAGATTGACGATCGCTTGCAGTTCGCTTTTGACAATGCCCTGAATTCCGGCTTCTAATTCCGCAGGCGAAGTCGCTTTAACGCGCTCGACAATTACTTGGTCGATGTTTAAAATTGGAATTACTTGAGTGACAATTTGTTCGAGATCGCGTTCGAGGTAGCGATCGATAATAATCGCTAGTTCCGCACTAACTACATCTAAAGATGATGTCAAAACTGTCGAGTTGCGGAGCCGACCGATGACCACATTAGCGATCCCATCCCAATCTGCCGAATCTGTCAATCCTTGAATTAATTCGATGCCTTTAGTTTGAATATAGCTACGAACGGTGGTACTAATTGTTTTTCGGAGTTGTTTGACTGTAGAAACTGGTAGATTTTGGAGGGAAAGATTGCGTAATAATTCCTGTCCGCGATTGCGAATATTGAGGGCGACAATTAGTTGAGAAATAATTTGGTTGGCTTTTTCGCGATCGTCCAAACAAAATGTCCGCAACCGATTGAGGGCATTTTTAACCCCGAATAAATTGGCAACTACCCAGTAAGTACCGCTACTCTGTTCGCGCA
This sequence comes from Chamaesiphon sp. GL140_3_metabinner_50, assembly GCF_025361915.1. Lineage (GTDB taxonomy): Bacteria > Cyanobacteriota > Cyanobacteriia > Cyanobacteriales > Chamaesiphonaceae > Chamaesiphon. The sequence goes on along the minus strand of NZ_JANYJC010000390.1, from coordinate 9,289 downwards.
AGCCTTCATCGATCACTTGAATATTGCGATCGGTCAAAAAATCGACTAGAGCCACCCGCAAGATTTCCGGTGGTAAAATGACATTAATCAGCCAATCGGCTAATTGAGCCGCTTGAGCATCGGTTAGCTCGAATTCTAAAATCAATCGATCGAAGATCTGGTTAATCTGTGGCTCTAAAAAGTCGGGCTTGCGCGCTAAAACTCTCAACCAGCGCGGAAATGATTCGCCGAGTAAATCTTTGAGAATATTCGCCAGAACTTTAACTGTCTTTTGCTCTTTATCTGACTGAATCCGATCGAGAGCCAACTGGAGCAACCACGTAATTGCCGCTTGTACCCGCTCCACCTCTAGCAATCGCTTGGCAATTTTTTGCAGCTCGACAGGTGTGAGCAAAGAACCCATGATCGTATCCGAAATCCGCGTCGCCAATCGCTCTTGGTTACTCGGAATCAATCCAGGCGTAAACGGAAGTTGGTATTTGCCAATATATTTCGCCGTATACGGGCGAAACAACATCTGGATCGCGACATCATTGGTAAAATAACCGACAACAGCACCAGCAATCGGTGGGGTTAGGTAAAGCCACAGTTGGGACGACGACAATGTATTCTCAAGGATGCAATTGGGGTTGACTTTCTAATTATACATTGGGAGATGGGAGTAAGGAGATGGGAGTAAGGAGCAAGAAGTAAGAAGTAAGGAGTGAGAAGTAAGGAGTGGAAAAAATCCCCTCCTCGGAGGCTACGGTATATACACATCTCTGGGGAGAAGCGAAATTGGTGGGAATCCCCCTAAATCCCCCTTGGAAAGGGGGACTTCCGGATCCGGTTCCCCCCTTTCCAAGGGGGGCTAGGGGGGATTTGGATCTCGAAACAAAGCCGATAACTTGTGTATACACCGTAGCCTTTTTAAGGGGGGATTGGGGTCTATAAACGGAGCCAATCTGACTTGTGTATACACCGTAGCCTCGGAAGGGCGTTGCACTGAAGCTCCTCGAAGTGTGCCCGTAGGGCGGGGTGGGTGGATCTTCGCTAAAACCCAAAACCCAAAACCCAAAACCCAAAACCTAAAACCTAATACCTAAAGCCTAAAGCCTACAAATTAGATATCTAGCAATCCGTAGCGTTTTTGAAGCGTCAGGAGTTGGGTTCTGGCGGCAGCGGCATTGTCGGCGAGATCGGCAAATTCAATCAGCCGCAGGAGTTCTTTTTTGAGTAGATTACGTTCGATCGCCAGAGTATCTCGATCTAGTTCTGGTGGCAATACCACAAAATCATATAACGTAGCCCGATCCTTGCCTACATCCGGTCGGAGAATCCGCCCGCGACGTTGGATAAATTGACGCGGATTGGTACTGCTAGCCAGAATCACGGCGTGTCTGATGGCGGGGATATCGATGCCTTCATCTAAGCAGCGAATGGCAACTAGTCCCTGAAGTGCGCCAGATTCAAATTGCTGGCGGAGCTGCTCTCTGTCTGGAAGTGAGGTTGCGGATGTATATGTATTAACGCGATAGCCGAGTTCGTTACCTAAAAGGTGAGTGACGGCGGTAAGTTGTTGAGTGCTGCTGGCACTGAGCGGCTTGCAGTGAGCGGAGTCGAAGTGAGCCGAAGTGTCGCTGCTACCATCGCCGCAATAAAAGAGCGTGTGACTAGTTTGCAAGCGATCTTGCATTAAGGTTTTGAGCGCAACGAGTTTATTCGCCGCCGCGCCGACGAGTCTGGCGCGTTGCATTAATAAGGGGGTGAGATCTGGGGTATCGAATTCGTCGTAGCTGGTAGCACGATCGTGGCTATTGTAGAGCAGTTTGCGCCCGATCGCGCGGGTGAGTTTGAGGTAGCGATCGCTCTCGTCTGCGGTTAACTCTACTAAGATTGGGTAGTATAAATAATGAACGAGGGCACCGCAATCGATCGCATCTTTGAGGGTAAATTCGGGCTGTAAGATGTCTCCAAAGTAGTCGAGGATATTTTGAGTACCGATCTCGTCGTAGTGGCGTTCGGGGGTGGCTGAGAGGGCGAGTCGCAAGCCGACATTGCGGGGAAGGCTAGACTCGCGTTTTTTCGCGCCGAGGTTATGGACTTCATCGCCGATAATTAGGGTACGATCGGGCAAATATTTGAGCTGAGATTGAAATCCGGGGGTAGTTAGGGTTTCGTTGGTGGTAATAACTGTGAGAAATTTTTGCTGCTGGGTATTGATTCTGGCAAGTTGGCAAGAGAATTTACTCTGCCATTTGTGGATGCTTTCGCAGGCGAGGATCGGCTGAAGATTAAATTTTTCGCATTCTCTTCCCCACTGCGCGACGAGGTGGCGAAATGGGCAGACAACGATCAAGACTTGCAGTCCGATTTGTTGATATAGTTGATGTGCGATCGCCAGAGCGGTAATGGTTTTACCTGCGCCTGTCGCCATTTTAAGAGTGCCGCGACCTTGATTTTTAAACCAGTTACCGATCGCCTGTTGTTGATACGATCGCAGTTGTAAGTCTATTGGTAATTTAGGACATCCGATCGGAACTGGTTCGGTTTGGTAGCTTACCCGCGCTTCGGCAACGGCTACCAATCGATTAATGTTAGTTAATCCCGCGCCTGGTGTCGCTACTTTTTGAACTCGATAGGTAGATTTAGAGTCGATCGACACGATCGGATACCGAACGATGTGCTTTTCTATACTACCATAGTCCCTTCCACTCAAAAAATAGACAATCTCGATCTGTGATGTCGGTCGCCGCCACTATCCACTAGACTTCTGGCAAAAGTCAGGCTTTAGGTATTAGGTATTAGGTATTAGGCTTTAGGCTTTAGGCTTTAGGGGAAGATGTGGACGAAAACAATAATAGAAATGATTACATTGTTACTTTCGCAAGATGTGAAGCTACAGCTAACCCCGCTAAAAAGGCATCTTCCACCTTCCGTCCGCCACACCAATCGCCAGTACAAACTAGCGGTGCGGGCAGATCGATCGCTATGTATGCCTGTGCTAGCGGCGATTTGGTGAAGGCATACCGCCACAGGTGCGGCGATTGCCACTGACACGCTCTAAACCACGGGAAAAATCGTTCGCTAGCCCGTTCTAACATTGCAATGCTAGCTGTTGAGGTATCTTCAGGATTGGGGTACTCAGCGGCGAAATTTGCCGTACTCTGGAGTACGAATGCAGGTGGGGCTGGTTGCTGGCGTTTACTACTATCTACGCCCAGCCAAGCCAAGATCGGATCGTCAGTGCAAGTCACCGATTTCACCTGCGGATAAGCAGCTTCCCACTCGGCTAACTGACTAGGAGTATAGCCTGCGGCAACAGCGATCGACGGATAAAATTCGACCGATTTTAAGTCATTGAGAAATTCGACGGGCAAAATAGCTGTTAGCGGCGCGAGTAAATCTACCGCTTGGGGTGCGGGAATCGCCAGAACTACTTTACGGGCAAGAATTTCGATAGTTTCGGTACCTGCAAGTGTCAGCCGCCATAAGTTACCATCGGGTTGAATCGCGATCGCCCGGTGGTTAAATCTAATATCGAGATCTGTGGCTAAATACTTGGCAATTTGATTCATCCCGTCGGGTGCGACATAGCGCGGGTAAATATCTGCATCGGGCAGCATTTCGCCATTTGCACTCAAAGTATGAGTAGTATCAGTCCAAGTTTCAACGATATTAGCGGCGATAAGTCGATCGAACAATGCCCGAAATTTCTCACCTTTTGGGGAAACATAACACGTCCCACGATCGACACGAGTATCGAACATCCGCCGCGTTGTCAATCTCCCCCCAACTCCTCTAGATTTTTCAAAGATGGCGATATCTCGATACCCATTAGCTTGCAGTTCGCGCGCGCAAGCAATTCCCGCCATCCCCGCACCGACGATCGCAATTTGTAGAATATTAGTCATTATTTACCGATTATCTAATGGTTGCAAATGTTTGGGCGATCGCTATTGAAGCTTTCCGGCTCCCTCCCCTTGATAAGGGGAGGGCTGGGGTGGGGTAAAAGACTACGCATCATCTCCAACAGACTTGTCAGAGCAATTAATAAATTGCCCCTACCTCAAATGTCGGCAATTACTTATCGACATTGGCTGCTTTAAGTTTACGTTTAAACGCGATCGCTGCACTCCCAGCCATTAAAGAACCCAACATCGTTATCGGTTCGGGAACAGCAGTAGGCGAAACGGTATTAAAGGCTAACTCGCCAATTAATCGATGTCCCTCAGTCGTCGGATGAACATCATCCCAGAACAAATTGGCATTCGGACTTGCACAAACGGTAGTAGATATTATACATTGAGTAGTAACATCGGTAAATCCAAAACTGCTAGGATTAGCCACAATTCGGTTAAACAAACTATTAACATCTAGTAAGTTCAAATTAACGTCAGGTCTGGTTCGATTTAAATTAGCAATAGTCGTCGCCAAGCCAGCATTATGCGCTGCGGTTAAATTACTCAAACCTGTTGCAGTAGCCCCAAGGTTTCGCGTACTCGGTAACGCACCTAGATTGGACAGATTAGGAACTAAAATATTTCTGGCACCGCGACCGATTAACGTATTAATCTCTGTAAATAAATTCCCCACTGGTATCGTTGGATCTGTAATTCCAGCAAATAAATAATCATTAGCTCCCCCCCAGATTACGTACAGTGCATCGGGATTGTGAATTGCATTGTCGTTGGTTATCTGCTGCTGGATGCCATTTAATGCCGGAATGGGGACGGGAATTAAAGGTTGAATAATATTAGTCGTACCCGTAGTAGCACCCCCAACCGCAAAATTCGTAGCCCGATTAGTCGCCGGATTGCCATCAGCAGGAATCCCCAAGCTAGCAGCCAGGTATTCAACCCAGACCTGCCCATTAGAAAATCGACCGTCACCAAACAAAGCACTATATGGTGGTACGGCTCCGCCTGTTGCTGCGGCGGCACGCCCTAAATCAGATAAACTATCGCCATAGACAACTAGTTGACTGAAGGTAGCAGCGATCGCTTTAATGGGCACTAAGGTAGCACTCAGAACTAAACCACTAATAATTAAAAATCTTTTCATTTGAGTTGCTTGATATATTTGAGTAGGTTGCTACTGTGGCAGTCAGAGACAATACCAATCGTCAGAGTACTAGCTAAAAGTGTCTACGCCTGTGAATATCGATCTCGATTTATTCAATGCGATCGCCTTTGCCAAGTAGTTGTAGTCATTGACTGAGTAATTAGTATTATGTACTGACATTATAGATTAATAGTACCCATTCACAACTCCGATCGCACATTTGCCCAAACTGCTAACCCAAGTTGAACTTTGGACGAGCCGCTGCATATTTGGCTCGATCTATTCCAATAGATATCGCAAATACATCAACTCTAGATCGCGATGGAACTATTAATCGATCGAGTTTTAAACCAACGATATCAAATTCAATCTTTACTCGGTCGTCAGACGGGTAGGAGAACATTTTTAGCCCAGGATTTGCAGACAGAACGGTCTGTAGTCCTCAAATTGCTACTATTTGGAGTTGACTTCACTTGGGACGATCTCAAGCTGTTTGAACGCGAAGCAGAGGTATTGAGATCTCTCGATTTGCCCACTATCCCCAAATATCTCGACTGCTTTGATGTCGATACCGAACTTGGCAAAGGTTTTGTCTTGGTGCAAACTTATATCGAAGCCAAATCTTTACAAAACTGGCTCGACTCTGGGCGGACTTTTAGTGAAGATGAATTGATTTCGATCGCCAGACAACTACTCACCATCCTTGATTATCTCCACAATCGTCAACCCGCAGTCATCCATCGCGATATTAAGCCGAGTAATATTTTACTGGGAGATAGAAGTGGTAACAGTCCAGGGCAAATATATCTAGTTGATTTTGGCTCGGTGAAAACAGCCGCTGGCGGTAGTACCATCACTGTTGTCGGGACTTATGGTTATATGCCTCCCGAACAATTTGGCGGACACACCTCACCCGCATCCGATCTGTACGCTCTCGGCGCAACCATTATCTGTCTGGCTACCGGACAACATCCGAGCGAATTACCGCATCGAGACATGCAAATTGATTTTGTCGATGCTCTTTCAGAGCGGCTGCACCAACGAGTCAATCTCTCTTCAGGCTTGACTAATTGGCTTAAATCCTTGACAGAAATTAGTATAGATTCACGCCTAAAATCGGCATCAGTGGCATTACTCGCTCTAACTGCGCCAAATATGCCAGAAATATTCACATTTCAGAGACAGCCTTTGGGCAGCAAAGTAAAATTAAAAAACACCGATCGAGTATTTGAGATCTCAATCCCGCCCAACGGCTTCCATTGGAGTTTCATAATCACGATTCCCATAGCAGTCTTTTTGGATGGTGTAGCTTTACGTTGTATTGTGCCTGGTTTGCTAAATTTCAGTAGTGGTGGCTGGATGCTGCTGTTATTTATGAGTCCTTTTGCGTACGTTGGAATCATCCTGACTCGGATGATTCTGTCCGAGCTGATTGTGACGCGCACACTTCGGATCGATGAATCAGAAATCTCTCTTTCATTAGCGATATTTGGATTGAGATGCTTTACGTTACAAACTGCACCCCGACAATATCTCAATCGAATCGAACTCGTACCTTTTACCTATACAAAGGATGCTGAGGGCGATCTAGTTCCGGTTCTGCCGCATCTGAATATTTGGGCGGAGAACACGAAATTTTGTCTGGATAATTTTTACTTAACCCAACCAGAACGAGAATGGTTAGTTCATGAATTGACAGAGTGGCTCGATCTACCTCATCTAGCAACCGCCAAGGCAATTAGGACAGCGACTGAAATCACCGTTCGGAATGCAAAGTTTGACTCCGCGCGGTTTCTATAGCAGCCGCCAGGGTGGTTAGGACAGTAAAACTAGTGCTGTTACAAACTCTGCTACAAACCCGACTGTCTTGTTTCGCTAAACCGTCGGGTTTCCCGACGAGCGCGAACCGCTTTTCCAAAAAGTCGGGTTTGTGTCCTAACCGACATGGCAACTGCTATATATGTCCTAACCGATGTGGCGATTGCTATAAAATGGAGCCACAAACACAAAAAAAGAGAGCGAAGAAATTTTCTCCGCTCTCTGATGTCAATATTAGCTCTAATAAATTAGAACCATAATTAATTCACTCGACCTACTATGGTTTGTGAACGATGAAGCTCAATACTTGGCACTGTTTGATGTTGTCGAAACCAACAACCCGAACGTAGCAATGACCGTATTCGCTACGGCAAGCACGGACTTCAGCTAAAATTTCGTTAGTAGTAGTCGCGTTGAATAAAGGCAACTTCCAGAGTGTCCAGTAGTGCTGGGTAGGCTCAGATTCTTGGCTAAATTCAACACCAGGAATATATCCTTGGTCGAGCATGTACTGTAATTGCTTGGCAATTTGAGCATCGCTCAATGGTGGCAAGTATGAAAAAGTCTCAAAGCGACGTGCGAAAGGTAAAGTTTGCATTTCTATTTGCTCTACGGCTAAATATAGTTGAGATATAAGATGTGTTGTTACTCAGATGGCTCTGAACTGCTGCTTGGCTCGGTAATAGATAGCTGCGAGAGCTTCTCTAGCTGTTGCTTGCGATGCTGAGAGTTTTTGTGCTTAATGTCGTGAAATACCATCTCTGGTAAATCGTCCATAATTTCTTCGACTAAGTACTCTCTTACCGCCATAATTCTGAAGGCTAACTCTTGGTTTTCTGCCAAGAGTGCGAGTAAATAGACTTCGCCATCTTGAAGGATCGATCGACCGGAGAAACTGCGTAACCACAGTGCCAACCTTGGATTTGTTTCATTCAATTGAGCCAGAACAGTCTGCACCGCTTGATAAGTCAAGTAGCTAGAGATGACTTTAGTCGTAGCTTTAGCAATTTGTTTGCGATCCATTACCCAAATTAATGAAGTGTGAATAGGGAGTTGTTACTGAGTATTTATACTATCCACTATCCACTGTCTTGAAAAGGTGCTGCACTTGGGGAAACCCCAAGACCGCACTTTTCGCTATTCACTATCCACTGTCTTGATGCGCTAAACCGTCGGGGAACCCGACGAGCGCGCATCGCTAATTTTACAGAGTATCCATAGCTTCAAATTCAAACTTGATCTCTTTCCAGAGTTCGAGTGCAACAGCTAGTTCTGGAGACCATTTACCAGCTTCACGCAGGATGTCGCCACCTTCACGCATCAGGTTACGACCTTCGTTACGCGCTTGAATACAAGCTTCTAATGCGACGCGGTTAGCAGTTGCACCAGGAGCGTTACCCCAAGGGTGACCAGCAGTACCACCACCAAATTGGAGGCAAGAGTCATCGCCGAAGATTTCGACTAATGCGGGCATGTGCCAAACGTGGATACCACCAGAAGCAACTGGGAATACACCAGGCATGGAAGCCCAATCTTGGGTGAAGAAAATACCGCGCGAGCGATCTTCTTCGATGTAGTTTTCACGCATCAGGTCTACAAAACCCATAGTGATGCCTTTTTCGCCTTCGAGTTTACCTACAACAGTACCGGAGTGCAGGTGATCGCCACCAGACATCCGCAAGCATTTCGCTAGAACGCGGAAGTGGATACCGTGATTTTTTTGACGATCGATTACTGCGTGCATTGCGCGGTGAATGTGCAGTAATACGCCGTTGGCACGACACCATTTAGCCAAGGAAGTGTTGGCTGTAAAACCACCAGTGAGGTAGTCGTGCATAATGATGGGGGTGCCGATTTCTTTAGCGAAATTAGCGCGTTCCATCATTTCTTCGCAGGTAGGCGCAGTCACGTTAAGGTAGTGACCTTTAATTTCGCCAGTTTCTGCTTGAGCTTTTTCGATAGCTTCTTGAACGAACAAGAACCGATCGCGCCAACGCATGAAGGGTTGGGAGTTGATGTTTTCGTCGTCTTTGGTGAGATCTAGACCACCACGAAGCACTTCGTAAACAGCACGACCATAGTTTTTAGCAGATAGACCGAGCTTAGGTTTGATCGTACAACCGAGCAATGGACGACCGTATTTATTTAATTTATCGCGCTCGACGGTGATACCGTGAGGAGGGCCTTGGAAGGTTTTGAGGTAAGCAACTGGGATCCGTAAATCTTCTAAACGTAATGCCCGAATCGCTTTGAAACCAAATACGTTACCTACTAATGAGGTAAGCATGTTGGTGACGGAACCTTCTTCAAATAACTCTAAAGGATATGCAATGAAGCAAAAATATTGGTTGTCTTCACCTTGAACTGGTTCGATGTGATAACAACGACCTTTGTACCGATCGAGGTCAGTCAGGAGGTCAGTCCAAAC
>NZ_JANYJC010000366.1 GCF_025361915.1 Chamaesiphon sp. GL140_3_metabinner_50 | reverse complement strand
CATTCAACCAAAAGTTAAGGAATGTAATCATCACGATCGCGATTAATTTAGCTAAGTATTCGTCAATCTGCCCGATATCGAACAAAAAATTGACAATTAAAGCATTCAGAATTAATCCAGCCGTACAAACTAAAGTAAACTTGAGAAACCTTTGCGATCGCCTGCGGTTGCCTTGTTGCTTGCTGGAATCGCTATAATTACACAAATCGTTTCACAAGAAATTGTTGATAATCGCTATTACTGAAGAAAAAATCGCACTGCGAGTTAACGCTAAATCTAATGCCGTTCTTAACAGATAGAATATGCCCATATCGACGAATACGCCGCTAAAACCTACTCCAAATCGGAAAAAGCGCGTAACTGGCCATAATGAGAACCGCAGTTTAACTAAATGTTGAAGATACTCGACATATTGTTTCCAGGTAACTTTACTCGCACCCGCCACCCGTTCTCTAAAGATATATCCCGTTTCCGAAATCCAGCGAATTTGTCCTCTAGCAGTTACCTCAATTAAGATCTTATAACCGATGGGACTGAGTTGTTTACCAGCGATCGCACTCCGCCGTACCATGAAATAACCGCTCATCGGATCGGATAGGCGACTGATGACTTCTGGTAAAATTAATAAGCCTAACATTTGCGCGCCGCGAGATAAAAATCTGCGTGCCAGACTCCATTCGCTCACACCCCCGCCTTCGACGTTGCGACTGGCGACGGCTAACTCAGCTCCCCTTTCCATCTCCCGCCATAGTTGAATTAAAATTTCGGGAGGGTGTTGGAGATCGGCATCGATTACCCCCAGAATTTCGCCCTGTGCGGCTTGCCAGCCGCAAATTACGGCTGTGGAGAGTCCGCGCTCTGCTTGGCGGCGGATAACGCGTAATTGAGGGTACTCAGAGATTAATTCACTTGCTAATTCCCAGGTGCGATCGGGGCTGTCGTCATCGACGACAATTAGTTCGTACTGTTGCGGAATGGTGCGATCGAGGATTTTACTCAAAATACTGACTAGTTCTTCAATGTTTTGACTTTCATTGAAGGTCGGAATTATCAGCGAAAACTTAACGGGTTTGTGCTTGGTGGGCAGTAACGAGGGTCGTTCGGGAATGACCGATAAACCCGAAGGATGGGGTAATAGTAAACTGGTGGTGCGATCGCTCATGGAAAATTTTATGCTGGTAGAGGCACCTTTATTTAATTTTGGTACCTGTCGAACCGATTGATTGCTCAATTGGCTGTGACGAACGCGATCGCACCTAGTTCCCTAGTTTACATGTTTCGGATGTGACTGTTCGATCCGGCGATCGAGCTAGAGACGATCTGACGTTAATTTTTAGGGTTTTCCGAACTACCTAGCATTGTAGTCGATTGTAACGAATCGGTGAATTTGCTGTCTTGTCTCGATCGATCGGAAATTGTTTCTCCCAATTGAGTCATGTAATCAATCCAGGGTGCTTCTGGATCTGGCTCGTCACTGAAGTAGTCGCGCGTGGAGACGAAAGGATCTTCGCTTTCATATTGTTGCATAACACCGTTGACGATTACACCCAATATTTCACACCGAGACATAGTGAGTTTTTCGCGAGCGGAGATCGCACTATTGGCATCGATGACCCCAGGTCGAGCGACTAGTAAAATACCATCGCTAATTTGTCCGACAGTTAGCGCGTCGGGGGCGACTAGTACTGGTGGCGTATCGATAATTACAAAGTCATATAAATTTGCCGCCTCTTGAATCAGCCGCTTCATTTGCGGAGATTCTAGACAAGAGAGACAATTTGCGGATTTAGATCCGGCGGTGATAACATCGAGATTTTCCATCACCGTCCACGCCGCTTGTTGAAACTTAAATTTAGATTTGCCACTAACTAGTTCGCTCAAGCCTTTTTTGAGCGGTAGTTTCCAGAATTTATGCTGAGAGGGTACGCGCAAATCGGCATCGATTAATAATACTCTTTGCCCTAACCCGGCGATCGCCGCAGCTAAATTTGCCGCTACTTTTGATTTACCTTCGTTAGCAACTGCACTAGTAATTGCTAATGTAGTTAATGACCGATCGGCATTAAGAAATCTAAGATTAGCTTGAATAGTCCGCGACATTTCGCTGGTTAATGATTGGGGGGTATCCCTAATTGCTACTTCAAGAGTGGTGGCAGCAGGGTGGCGATCTCCAGTCCGCTGCTTGATTTTTTTGGTAGCGGGAATTATACCGAGTAATGTATAGCCAAATGCCCGCTCGACTTCTTTAATAGTCTTGAGCGATCGATCTTTTAGTTCTAAATAAGCGATCGCACTAGTACCCAATAAGCTGCCTAGCAGTAGTCCCAAACCGCCGACAACTGGCTTCATTCCCAGATCTGATTTTTCGGGAACAATCGCGTTAGCAATAATTCGGGCATTAGAAATGTTTTTGTTTTTAGCTAACTGTAATTCTTGGACTTTTTTTAATAAATTTTGATATGTTGATTGAGATACTTCTTGCTGGCGTTCTAGTTGGCGTTGGCTTTGGACTAACTGCGGAATTTCACCCACTCTTTTTTGATATGCGGCACGAGAGTTTTGGAGTGATGATAGTTTTTTGACTAGTCCGGTTTGCTGAACTTCTGCTTTTAATAATTCACTAATTAGGTTTTGTTTGAGACCGCTAATTTGTAATAGCCCTTGTGGAACTGGAGATCGATCGCCGATAGTTGCCTGTACTTGTTTGGTTAACAGCGTTTTTAACTTAGCTTGCTTTTCTTTGAGACTAATAATAATGGGGTTATCATTAGAAAACCTGCTGCTTTCTGTTGCTAACTGTCGCTCTACATCTTGGAGTTGCGTAAGAATTCCCTGAACTGCGGTAGATTGACTGATGGCACTAATCGACATCGCTGCTTGCGAATCTAAGTTGACTTTCGCGCGAAGTTCTGCTCTTTGAGCGTTAGATTCGGCTAGTTGTGCTTGAGTATTATTAATATTAGTTTCTAATCCACCGATATTTCCGACCGCCGATTTAGCTTCTTCGGTTAAATCGACGATATTATGTTGCTGTTTGAATTTACGTAGTGCTACTTCGGCATTATTGACAGCAACTTGAGTTTGGGGTAGTTGCTTATCCATAAATTTGCGCGCGGCTTCTGCTTCAGCGCGGCTGGTATCGATATCGTTTTCTAAATAAATAGCCATTAACGTATTAACGACCTGAGCTGCTGCTTGAGGGTTACGATTTTTATAATTGATTTGGACGATATCCGATCCGCCCACAATTTTAGCAGTCAAATTAGATTGAAGCGCGAGCGGATCGAGCGGTTTCTTATCGTCCGTTGTCAGCTTTAGTCGATCGATAGTTTTCTGTAATAGCGGTCTGGAAGAAATTACTTCCATTTGGGTGACGATGGGGTTTTGGGTGGCTACCAGCGATCGTAAATCGCCCTCTCCTTCATTACCACCCGACATTACCGTCGAACCAACCAATTTAAAGGTAGAATTTTTAAATAACAATCGACCTTCTGCTTGATAGGATGGTTTCAAGAATTGAGCGGCAAAAATACTCAAGCCAAATGTAAACACAAAAATACTAGCAGCAGGCACCCAATGGCGTTTTACTGCGAGTAAATATTGACTTAAATTTAGATCGATCGTTTCTTTAGCATCCATAAAGCTTTATATATTATTTCTGATTATAACAAACGTTTTTTTAAAGTTAATCGGCTAAAATGCTTACCTAAACCCACTGGTAGTTTATTAAATTGTCAGACCATTACGAGGGTTGGTAATTAATTTTTTTGAAGGTTGTCGTTTTGGCGAGAGATCGATCGCGCGTGCGATCGCATTCCACGCTAATTTAGGCTTTAAATCTCGATCGAACGGCAACGGACGGACATCGGTACCATCCTTGCGAGGTGCATAGCCAGAGATCCAAGTGTGAGGATCGGTAAAACCCCAATTAATGATGGCAATTACGGCTGGTTCTGCTAATACGGTGGTGAGATAATCTTCATAAGTGCCTGCAATTAGGCGATCGCGCGATTTAATATCTGTCGGTAAATCTTTATCGATTACATCTAATTCGGTAATCATAATTTTCAACCCTAACTTAGCAATATCCCGCAGAAATTTCTTAAATTTAGGAATATTGCGGTAATCGCGATCGCCACTTAGGTGTGATTGAATGCCTAATGCATGAACGGGAGTACCTTGAGATTTAAGCTGGGTGAGTAGTTTGAGTACTGCAACTTGTTGCGCTTCGTTATGTTCTAAATTAGTCTCGTTATAGACTAGGAGTGCTTTAGAATCGAAGCGAGCGGTAATATCGAAAGCCACTTTAATATAATCTGGCCCTAACAATTCTAACCAAATATTTTTAGTTAAATTATCGGGACGAGAGCCGATATCGATCGCCTCATTAACGACATCCCAAGAGTGCATTTTACCAGCATAACGCCCGACCACCATTTTAATGTGATCGGTCAAAATTTGCTTGACATTTTGGCGATTTAGAGTAGGTTTGATCCAGGCAGGTAAAGCATTAGTCCATACCAAAGGATGCCCCCGCATGAGCATGTTATTCTCCGCAGCAAACTTAGCAAAATAGTCAATTTCGGTAAAGTTAAATGTGCTGGGACTCGGACGGATGGCATCCCAATAAAATCCAGTGACGACTAAGCCAAACTCACGCGCGAACACTGACTTCATCTCGGCAGTTGCATCGAAGAGGGGACTATTAACATGGGGCCACGCACCATAAATTAAGCCCTTCGACTTAGCTCTTTGCCTGAGTGATTTACTTCCCACCACTTTAAATTGACGATTAGTGTTGGCAGACTGCCGATCTTTAAAAGGATAAATCAACCAGCTCAGTGCTGGTAATTGACCTAATGATAAAATTGTCAAGGCAGTTGCCGAACTAATTCCTAACGTTAAGAATTGTCGTCGGGATAATAAACGGCGGAGAGAAAATTTAACCATATTTTCGTTAATCGATCGTAGACTAGCTAGATTTATCCTTTTCTGGATAGTGAATAGTGGATAGTTAATAGCTTGCACTGTTGGTGAAGCCTCGCCTTTGGCGATACGACAGTCGTATCGTAGCGTCTCCCTAAAGAGAGGGATGAATAGTGAATATACTTCACACGAGTATTGCTTTCACTGTTGTTAAAAACACCATCTAACCTAATACCTAAACCCTAATACCTACTTAGCACTGAGTAATTGCCGCAAGAATAACCAAATAAAGCGGGGATTTTGTTTAAAATATCGCTTCCATAAGCGACGTGGTTCCATTAGCAATCTAAAGAACCACTCCAAACCAACCCGCTGCATCCAGAGGGGAGCTTGTTTGACGCGTCCGGAATAAAAATTAAACGCCGCGCCTACGCCGAGCATGACCGCCGGAATTCGATCTTGATGTTTCGCCATCCAAATTTCTTGACGGGGACAACCGATGCCGACGAATAAAATTCGCGCTCCCGATGCCACGAGTTGCTCGGTATAGGCGGTATCTTCTGCGGGAGTTAGTTCGCGAAAAGGTGGAGAAATTTGGCAAGCAATTTTGATACCGGGAAACTTACTTACTAAAAAATCGGTAAAAGCGACCAGACTCTCTGGCGTACCGCCGTACAGGGCGATCGGGACGTGCCTTTGGGCGGCGGCTTGACAGACACTTAAAGTTAGAGCTGGGCCGCAAACTCGCGTTGCGGTATCGATACCCAGGGCGCGCAAGCCCCAAACCAGGGGCATTCCATCTGGGGTGACTAATTCGGCTCGATCGACTATGCGGGCAAATTCGGGGCTGTCGTGGGTTTCCATTGCCATGTGGACGTTAGCCGCACAGACATATCGACCCACTCCTTGATGCGACCAAGTGATAATTCGATCGGTCGCATCTTCATAGCTGGTGGCATCTACTCGCATCCCAATAATGTGGCGGTGTGCTAATGGTGGGGTGTCCTCAATTGATAGTTTCATGGGAGTTAGGCGTTAGATAATTTCATTAGAAGGCATGGATCGATCGAGATCCTGGCTCTTGGAGGTAACGGTAGCATAGAGATTAGCCAGTGAGTTGATGTAATTGTTAATATCTAAATGTTCGACGCTATGGCGCGCCGCACGTCCGAGCGAGAGTCTCAACGCCTCATTGTTAATTAGTTGTTGCATTGCTTGAATCAACTGCGGCTGGTTTCCTGGCTCGACTAATAAACCATTGCGGTTGTGACGGACGACTTCGGGAATGCCACCCACTGGAGTAACGATCGCAGGTAAACCCCACGCCATCGCTTCGAGCATCGACATGGGCAACCCTTCGTTATAAGAGGGCAACACAAACGCATCGGCTGTCGCTAGCAATTCATCGCGTTGCTGGGGATCGAGCCATTCTAGCACCGAGATGTTAGCGGTGAGGTTGAATTTAGCAATTAACCGCTGGGCGGATTCGAGATCGCCATTACCCGCTAAAATCAATTCGACATGCTGGAGATCGGCTGCGGGAAGCTGGGCGAATGCCTCAATCAAGTCGAAGGCTCCTTTATCTTGTTTGGGAAAAGAGATTAACGATTTTGCCAGATCGAGGGGGCCGCCACGTTTGCCAATCCGACCTAAAAATACAAATTTGAGCCGCTTGCGCCCCGATCGATCGGGAATGGCTGGCGGCACGCTGACGGGGTTGTATAAGACAGTAACTCGATCTGGATTCAAGTGCAGTTTGCTAATGTAGTAATCTCGCCAACTGTGGGAGAGGACGATCGTGTGGCTGCATTGCCCGAATAAGAAAGCGATAGTTGCTTGTAAAATTTTTGGCAATCGATCGTAAAATTCTTGATAGGTGGCTCCATGTGCGTGCAGCACGATCGATTTCCGAAACAGTAACCCGATCGCAATGAGAATTGATTTCCGCAGCGTACTACCCCGCTCGGCAAAATGAACGTGGATGATATCTACTTCTTGTCGCAAGATTTTCCAGCATAAATGCTGAATTGATTTGACATATATCATCACATTCTGTAATGCAGAACCTCGCACGATCGTTGGTACATGCTGTATTTTCAGATGACGCGGTTCGCCATTTTTACACCGAGCAACTTTGCCTACATGAGCTTCAATAATTAGCTTTTGAACGGAAGTAATGCCACCTTGAATATCAAATCCCGTTCCCAGCATCAGGATTTTAAGGCTGGGGTTTCTGTTATTATTTAAATTTTTCATACTATAGCAATAGTATAGCGATGGAGATCGACTATTTATTATTTAAGTAGTTTGGCATAATTTGAATTTAAAAAGATCGGCAATTTACCTGTTAAATCTAATTGTTATGTATAAAATGTAGTTTATGCTTTGTTAATAAATAAATTTCGCTCTTTAACTACCTGTGGTAAAGAGATCGAAAAGAATATCGATACCTGCATCACCCATAAAAAATTATTTTGGACGACGAGCGCACTTTCAGTCAGATTAGATAATACGACCGCCACAAACATCGAGATCGGCCAAAATGTATCTGGCGTTCCGATCCGGCGGATATTTGTCAGTGCTTGTTGAAAACTGGTGATAAAAGCGGTTGTATAGACTGAAAATCCCACGAATCCTAGTTCGGCACACAGATCTAAATAACCGTTATGACTATTGGGTGCTTTGAAAGCTGATGCATTCCAAACGTAAGCCGATGGCCCATCCAATCCTTGCCAAAAGGCTCCAAATCCGTACCCCAGCCACGGTCGTTCTAGAATTTTGTCAAATACCAATGGCCAAAAGTTGGTGCGTCCGGTCAGTGTTAAGTCTTTTCCCAACGCACTGACGGCTTGTTCGACGTTCATTGTCAGGAATAAATATAAGATAGTTCCGATTGCGGAGATGGCAATTAGGATCGGCACCACGAATAAATAGTTCCAGCCGAAAATAGGTAAAATTGCGATGATAACCAACGAAATGAGCAGATTGAGGATCGATGATGTTGAGTGAGAGAGGATAATTAGCATTGCAGATGCACCGACAAAGCTCCACAAGATCCAGCGTCGTTTTTGAGCCGATAGTGCCAGTAAGCAAAACATCACCGCACTAATCACCATATTTTTACCCAGACCATTTTTGTGGTTGTAAATGCCCCGCCAAGCTCCAGCATGAAAGCCACCCATCTGACCATATTTCGGTAGCAAGATCCCAAAGATAATACTACTAACGACAGCGATCCCAAACATCCATCCTAACAAGTGTAATTGCTCTTTGAGGGTGTAGCGACTGGCGAGATATATCGAAAACAGCATTGTACCAGAAAATGCCACTATCCGCGTCCTAGTTAGTTCTGGCGAGTAAGACCAAAAAAATGAAGCTGCTATCAGTCCAAATAGCAACCAAAATATGCCACCTTTAGCGATGACTGGTAAGACTTTTTTCCAGCGCAGTAGTAGCAAACAAAAGGTAATAAAATAAATGACCAAAAAGACTTGATTGATGCCAGCCAAATCGACGCTAGTATCATCTTCCCCTTCACTGACACCATTAGATAGCAGTAAGACTAATGGTACCGCGTCATAGTGAAGCAAGGCACAGACCGTAAATATTTTTTCAACGATGAGAAATTTTTTCATGACTCCTTTGACGATGAGTAGCGATATTTAATATAGTTGAAAATAATTCTGGCATAAACCTCAATTTTTTCAGGGATAGTTAGTGCATGTAGGTATTTGTCGATCGTTTCCTGCGACTCTGATTCGACCCCGCCGTTGAGCCAATAGACACTCATTGCATACGCAAAAATATTATTAGAAAATTTTGAGACGATCGCCGAAAAATTAGACTTCATCCAGTAGGCGGTTAAAATATTGATTTTGGCAAATAGTTTTTGTTTTTCTAGATCGGTTCTTAATGTATAAGCGTTATTGTTATGAATCCGTTGGCGAGCTAATTCCGAAATCGATACAAATCCAGGAGTTAATCCGATCGCTAAATATTTAATATAATCATCACTGGTAATCCGAATCGCCTCTGGCATGGGGAGAATTTGCGCTAATAAGTCGCGTCTAAAGCACATGGTAGAAGTCGCCAGATTAATTTCTGGCATTTTCCCTCTCAATTTACCTTCCTTAATTATCGCACGCAGATCGTATTTACCTGAAGACCATTTATCCTGACTCGGCTCAAATTTTTGACTGCTATCTCCAAAAAAGTTAAGCGAGTGAAAGCACCAACCGATTTCTAGCTCGGCGGCGAATATTTTGACAATTTCAGTAACTTTGTGGGGTAAGAAGATATCGTCGGCATCTAAAAAGCAGATAATTTCACCCCGACTGGCTGCAAATCCGGTGTTAAAAGCGGAAGCCTGTCCACCATTTGGCTTGATAATAGGGACAATTTTATTGCCATAGCTATCAATAACATCGTGAGAATTATCGATAGAACCATCATCGACGACGATGATTTCGATATGCGGATAAGTTTGGGCGATCGCACTATCGATCGCTGCGGTAAGGAACCGTCCGTAGTTATAATTATTAACCAGGATGCTAACTAGTGGCGAGTTTAAATCTGGCATATTTAGATAGATAATAAATGTAAAAATTGGTTGTCTGTGGGCGATTAGCTAGTAGATGACTTGTGCGCAAACATATTTAGAGCCAAAGCTTTAGTCATTACCCACCCAAACTTACGAGCGGGTCGATAAATAAAGCACATTACATAATCTGTAAAGGTATAGGAAATAACTGTAGCGATCGCCGCACCAACTTCTTGATAAATTGGAATCAACCAAAAATTTAAGCCAATATTAATAATTGCACCGAGAAAACTAGCAGTCAAAGCAAATCCAGTAAGTTCTTCAGTTGCAATCCAAACTTGCTTGATATTACCAAAAAACATCCAGATCGACGACCAAATATGAATCGACAAGACAATTCCTGCCGATCCATATTCTCTACCGAAGAGCAGAACGATTAGTGGCTGAGAAAAAAATGTCAGACTAATTGCCACAACGTAAAAGATTACTGCTGATAAATTACAAATATTTTGGAGCCTTTCATAATATAATTGTTCGCTAATTTTTTTAGCTTCAATAATATGCGGTGTGACCGATCGGGTAATTGTTAATACTAAAAATCCCCAATTCTCGGATATTTTCACAGCCACGGCATAGAGTCCCACTGCCTTGGTAGTTGCTAATTGACCGAGCATGATTTGATCGACATACAGGTAAATCATTACGGATAAATTAGAGAAAATTAGCGGCCAACTTACGCTTAGTAGTTTGCCAGCACGCAACCAATTCGCTCGCCAATTCTGAATTTTTTGACCAGTTTTTTGATAGGCAATAACTAAATTAATTGCTCCTAAAATATCTTCAGCTAGTATGGTGAATGCAAAAGCAATTAACGGAGCGTTAGTTTCTAATAATCCAACTCTGACTAGAGTCATGAATATAAAAGAGACATTACTCGCGATAACTGTATACTTTGATTGCACTTGGGAGCTAAACCAAGCATCGATCGCGCTAAAATTCTGAAACAATAGCGAACCGGACATAATAATTACGATCGATCGTATAGCTGGATCGTTGGGACGCAGCCAGAAAATGGTAGCAATTACCAATAAAAATGAGGCAATGCCACTAAACAATCGTAATATAAAAGCTGTCCCCAGAATCTCGTAGCGATGCTCTGGTTCGTTAATCGCATCGCGTACCACAAAATGAGTCAAACCCATTTCGGCTACATTCGCAAAAATTGATATTAGGGCGATCGCATAATTTAGAGTGCCAAATCCATCAGTTCCCAAATAACGAGCCATCCAAGCAATTACA
Source organism: Chamaesiphon sp. GL140_3_metabinner_50 (assembly GCF_025361915.1). Classification (GTDB taxonomy): domain Bacteria; phylum Cyanobacteriota; class Cyanobacteriia; order Cyanobacteriales; family Chamaesiphonaceae; genus Chamaesiphon. Next base: position 11,027 of record NZ_JANYJC010000366.1, on the reverse strand, counting down.
AATAAGCTGATAGCGACGCGCAAAATTCGCCCACCAACCAACCAACCCATATTTGCTAGTATCTTACGGATATTCGGACTGAGTTTTTCAATCGCGCTGTTTAATTTATTCAACATTCGATTTGAGATAGATTATCCGGTGTTTAATCTGAGATTGGGCAATAGATAAATTAGCCATTCTAAATAATTTTCAATATTTTTTGACCGCAGAGATCGGAAAATTTGTTTTAATTGAAATTAAATAGTAATTGATACTTTTTCAATGCAGCTTCTAATGAAAACTCTTGCCCCCTTTGCTTTAATAAATCGGGATTGCGTGGATTTTTTAGAGTACTAATTATTGCTGCTGCTAAACCAGGCACATCACCTACAGCTACCAAATCTCCATATTTACCATCCTCTAAAATTTCGGCTGGGCCACTTTCACAATTAGTAGAAACTACTGGAGTTCCAGCGATGGCTGCTTCTACTAAGACGTTCCCAAATCCCTCATAGATAGATGTCATCACCAACATTTTAGCTTTCGACATATAGGCGTAAGGATTAGTTACAAACCCCGGAAAAGCAACATCATCTACCAATTTTAGTTCTTTTACTAGCTGTTCTAAAGCTAGTAGTTCGCCGCCTTGTCCTAAAATTATTAATTTGACTGGATACTGCTGTTTGACGAGGGCAAAGGCACGGATTAGACTGGGAAAGTCTTTTTCTTTTGACAAACGGCCTACTGCTAATATAACTGATGTTTGGCGATCTAGAAACCACTCTTCATTGACTGGTTCGTCGAATTTTTTTAATAGTTCAGGGGTAAAAATTGGATTGTAGATGACGTTAATTCTGTCTCTAGGTAATCCACTCACCAAGGCGATATTGTCGCAGACCCCCTGAGATACACCGACAATTGCATCGGCAAAAGGAAATAACCATCGAATAAATAAAGGTGTAAGCTTTTGTTTTAACGCGCTTCTTTTGGCGTGAACGAAGGCTAATGGATTGTGGACGCTAACAATGACACGAGTTGCCGTGCGAGCGAGAATTTTGGCAAGAATAGCTACAGTGTTGGCATCTTCTAGGGCTGATATTAGGACTTTGGGGCGGTGTTGTTTGAGATAATTGACTAGTAACGGTAAACTAGTAATCAATCTAGGATGCGATAGATTAATGACGCGTACTTTTGGCGAAACGATCGATTGATAATCTCCGCCAAGTTTTACCAATACTAAATCTACCTTTAACCCTTTCTCGGCAAATCCACCTGCTAAACTCAACATCACTTTTTCGGCACCACCCCCACCAAGATCTACAAGCAAAAAAGCTATATCTGTCATTCGATCTTTCTCACTAAAAACTGTCATACTGCTAATTTAAGTAACGCTTGAACTTGGTAGATAGTACCCTGACATTAGGTTCTTCCATTAGATCGGCATGAGAGCCGATGACGGGGACGATATCTACTCCATCACTGGCGAAGAGTTCCCATCTAGATTGGGTATTTTGTTGGCTACCAACCTCTATCTCTTCGCATTGGAATAAGATAATTTTGCCTGAGTATGGTTTGGGCATATAGCTATATTGGGTTAGATAATTAGCCCAATATACGTTTATTAGTCGGAATTCGCTCAACGATCGTTTGATGTAGCGTAGATAGACTTTATAGAAGAGATTGATATTGCCTAATGTTAAATTCCAGTACAGTCTTTGCCAGACATAATCTATTTTTTTCCGAGCAGTTAAGTTTAAAAACGTTTTGAAGTGAAAAATAGTTTTTGCGAGTAATGGCGTGCGGGTTGTTGCGCTATCTAGATCTGTTGAAGTTAGGTTGGGACTAGTTGGATCTACTAGGGCTAATAGTTCGATTTCTTGACCTTCAGCTTGAAGCTGTTGGGCTATTTCAAAGGCAATTAAACCACCTAATGAAAAACCAGATAATAAATACGGCCCTTGTGGTTGGACGCTTTTAATTTCTTTAATATAGTTCGCTGCCATTTCTGGAATCGTCGTACAGGGAGGATGTTCGCCGTCGAGTCCTTTAGATTGGAGTCCATACACAGTGCGATCTGTTTCTAGATAGTTGATAAAGCTGCGACAAAATAGAATGTTACCCCAAACAGCATGAATGCAGAAGAGCGGCAGTTTTGCCGGAGTACCTGACTGCATTTCCACCAGCGATTTCCATGTTGTTAAGGTGGATTCTTCGGGGCGAAGAATTATTGAAAGATCTTCGATCGTTTGTACCTGAAATAGCGTCGATAACAGAATTTTCTTACCGAAAACTTTTTCGATTTCATTAAACAACCGCACGGCAATCATCGAATGACCGCCTAATTCAAAAAAGTTATCTGTAACACCGATCGGTCGAACATCTAATACTCGTTCCCAAATTTGGACGAGCTGGCGTTCTAAATCGTTACGGGGGGCGACGAAGGTGTTGGTATCGACATGGAGATCGGCGGTGGGAATTGGCAAAGCACGTAAATCGACTTTACCATTGGGCGTAAGCGGGAAAATATCGATCGGCACAAATGCCGAGGGAATCAGATAATCTGGCAACCTAGCTAGTAGAAATGTCCGTAAATCTCGATCGCTAATTTGCGCTTGAGGGTGAGCGATAATATAAGCCACCAAACGTTTATCGCCAGGGCGATCTTCGCGCACGATAACTTTTACTTCCCGCACACTAGGATGCGTGGCTAGAGTTGTCTCTACCTCACCCAACTCGATCCGAAAGCCGCGAATCTTTACCTGATTGTCAATCCGTCCCAAAAATTCAATATTACCATTGGGTAAATACCGCGCCCGATCTCCGGTTTTGTAGAGTCTTCCCACCGTTGCAATGGGATGAGCGATAAACTTTACTGCATCCAAATCTGGACGATTTAAATAACCCCGCGCCAACCCATCCCCACCGATGTGCAGTTCGCCTTCTACCCCGATCGGCACGGGTTGTAGATCGGCATCGAGAATGTAAACTTGAGTATTGGCGATCGGTCTACCAATTGGAATCGAACTAAGTTGTTCGAGATCGTCACTACCAATCTGATAACAACAGGTAAAAGTCGTATTCTCAGTCGGCCCATAGCCATTAATTAGCTGGCAATCTGGTAATCGTGTCAATACCTGCCGCACCTGTGGTACCGACAACACATCGCCACCCGCAATCAATTGCTTGAGCGGTTGTAAATCCATCAACCGTTCGTCAACCATCAAATGAAACAGCCCCGCAGTCAGCCACAACGTCGTAATTTGCTCGTTACCGACGATTTGACCTAATTGAGCCAAAGAGGGCTTATCGCCGGGAAACAGCACCAGTTTGGCACCATTGAGCAAGCTGCCCCAAATCTCAAATGTCGAGGCATCGAACGCCAGTGGTGCTAGTTGGAGCCAGACTTGCTGGGAACTAAAATCGACATAATGGGTGTTTTTAACCAGTCGTACCACACCACGATGGGGGATGCAGACACCTTTAGGTTGTCCGGTAGAGCCGGATGTGTACATGACGTAGGCGAGATTATCTGCCTGAAGATCTAGCTGGGGATTGGTGGTGGGATGAGTGGCGATCGTGTCGGCATCTCGATCGATTACAATCGTCCGAGCGGTAGATGCGGGTAATCGCTCTAGTAATGTAGTGCTAGTTACTAGCCGCCAGACACGAGCATTATCGAGAATGAAGGCGATTCTCGATGCGGGTTGGCTCAAGTCGAGGGGGAGATATGTACCACCTGCTTTGAGAATGGCGAGGATGGTGATGATGCTGTCGGGGGAACGTTCGAGGGCGATGGCGACGAGATCTTCGGGTTGGATGCCTTGTGAGAGCAGGTGATGGGCGAGTTGATTTGCTTGGTGGTTTAATTGAGAGTAGGTGAGTTGCTGCTGCTGGTAAGCTAGCGCGATCGCATTGCCGTTAGTTGCGACTTGTTGCTCGAAGATCTGGTGAATGCAGTTATCGCGGCGATACTCGGTGCGGGTATCGTTCCATTTGACTAGTAATTTTTGTCGATCGATTTCATTTAGCAACGATAGATCGCGGATCGATCTATTATCTGAATGTGCGATCTGGATCAGGAGATTTTCAAATTCAACCAATCGCTGTCGGATCGTAGCTGCGCTAAATAAGTTAGTATTATATTGACAATCTAATTCAATGCCGTTGGTATCGTTAGCAACCGCATTGAGGAACAACTCAAATGTCGTAAACTTCCCCCAATTCGGGATGTTTTTAGCAGATAATCCCTCGAATAACGATTCGATGCTGTCGGTATTGAGGTCGATATTAAATGCCGTCGAAATTAACGGAATGCGGCTGGAGTCGCGAGAAATTGGCAGTTTCTTGAGTAGACTACCAAATGTAAAATCTTGACGATCGTAATCATCTAAAATTTCTCGATTTCTCGATTTAAGATATGCTGAAAATGTTTGAGCTGGGTCGATTTTACCCCGCATGGGCAGAAAATTGACACAATGCCCGACCAAATTATACTTACCCGTTGCCGTTTGTCCGGAAGTAGGAATACCGACGGCAATGTCGGTTTGGCTGGTGATTTTAGCTAAAAATATTTCAAAAGCGGTTAAGAGAGTAGTCATCAGACTAGCACCTTGTTTGGCTCCTAATTGTTTGAGATCGCGTACTAAATTTGCTGGTAAAATATAATTCTCGCGATCGGAATTAAAAGTTCGCAGTGGTGGACGGGGATAGTCTGTTGGTAAATCTAAGGCTGGTGGTAAATTGGCGAATTTTTCTAGCCAATATGTTTCGGTGGCGATCGTCTCCAAATTATCAATTTTCTCGCGTTCGAGAAAAGCATATTCGCTTAAATATTCGGCTGGTTCTAAATCTGGAGTTAGTCCTTTAACTAATCCTGTATAAATTTTTCCTAAGTCATTTATTAGTACGCCACAAGACCAACCATCACAAATAATATGATGAGTTGTCAAGATAGCAATATGTTCTCGATCGCTTAATTTGAGAACTTTTGTGCTAAATAATGGCCCATGTTGGAGATCGAAGATTTGATTGGTTGCTTGGTGCTGATATAGCTCGATTTGGGCTAATTGCTCTGAATTAGATAAACTAGCTAAATCGATAACTGGAGTTGTGAATTCGACTTTTTTGGCAATTAATAGTAGAGTGCCATCGGCACTAAATGTCGTCCGTAATGCCTCGTGGCGCATTACTAATTGTTGAAATGCAGTCTGAATTGCATCGAGATCTAGTTTCCCTGTCAATTTTAAAGATTGCGAGAGAATACACGCCAAATTTGCCTCATCGCTAATTTGAACGCCGACCCAAATCTCTTGCTGAGATTCGGTTGCAGGTGCAGTTAATAATAGTTCGCCATCAGTAAACGGATCGAAATCGATCGCTTTGAGTTGCGACTTCGATGATAATTTTGGAAACGATTTAGTAGTGAGTGATTCCAATAATGTTTCTCCATCGGTAAATGCATCGATCTCGATATCAATGCTATGTTCGGCTAGCAAGTCCATATTTGTCTAAGAGATGGGAGATGGGAGTTGGGAGTTGGGAGTTGGGAGTGAGGAGTAAGGAGTAAATAGTCGGGAAGATTAGAACTCTATTCACTATCCACTATCCACTATCCACTATTCCCTATTCCCTATTCAATTTGTAAGTAATGACCTAGCCTGTCGGGGTCGGCAATAAACCAGGCAGGATTGCCAGATTCATCTTTACCCAGTCGTGCGTCTGGTTGTGGGGGGAGATTATGATTGATGGCGATCGCATTGCCAGAACTAGATAAAAAGCCGCATGATTGTAGTTCGGCAACACTGACTTTAAACGCCCAGAGAATTGTTTCGATATCGGCATCAGTGTGGGCGAGGGTTAGAAAACAAGGGCGATTTTCCCAGACATGAATGTTTCTTTCTCGCATTAGATAAAACAACAGATTACCGTAACTTTCACTTGGAGGGAAAGTCAGATAGAAAAACGAACTAAAATGTTCGATATTTATTGGTAATCCGACTAGCTGACAATGCTCTTCAAGCTGTCTTACTAGTTGTGTCACTTTGTGTGTGAGCGTCCGCTGTAACTCGGAACCGCCTGCTTGAAGTTGGGCTAGAGTTGCCTCTACAGCCGCGAGTGCGAGGGGGTGACGGACGAAGGTACCAGCAAAAAACGTCACGCCAATTTCGGGCATCGATCGATCGCCAAACTGCCAAAATCCGCCATCTAAGGCATCCATATATTTAGCCGAGCCTGCTAAAATGCCGATCGGCATTCCACCGCCGACAACTTTGCCATAGGTAGCAATATCGGCTTTGACTCCAAAATATTCTTGAGCACCGCCAGGAGCTACCCGGAACCCGGTAATTACTTCGTCGATAATTAAGGCGATTTCTAACTGCTGGGTAACTTGCCGTAATTGGTGGATAAAGGCTCGTGGTTGCAGGTTGGGGTGGCGACTTTGGACGGGTTCGACGACGACGGCGGCAATCTCATCGGCATATTGACGAATGATGTCTAAGCTGGCGGGACTGTCGTAATCGAGTACCATCACATTGGCGACGGCTGATGCCATTACTCCGGGCGCGCTGGGATAAGATTTTAAATTAGAGCCGGGGCGGACTAAGACCTCATCGAAAGTGCCGTGGTAAGATCCGGCAAAGATGACGATTCGATCGCGTCCTGTCACCGTTCGAGCGATGCGTAATGCTGTCATTACCGCTTCCGATCCGGTATTGCAAAAAGCTACCCGCTCCATTTTGGTAATTTCGGAAATTGTTTTGGCAACTTTACCCGCTAAGGCTGTCTGAGGGCCGATCGCCATCCCTTTATCGAGCTGTGCTTTAATGGCATTGGTGATAAAATCTGGCGACCAGCCGAAGAAATTTAGCCCGAAACCATTGGTAAGATCGATATATTCGTTCCCATCTTCGTCCCACAATCTAGAACCTTGAGCGCGATCGGTAACGATCGGATATACCATTTCTTTAAGTAAGGGGGTAAATCCTGAAGCCGTGCGCGGATCGGCAAAATAGCGGCGATGTGCTTGGGCTTGGCGTTTGGATTCGGCGGTACGGGCGACATAGCGATCGATAATATTTGATAGAGCTGCCTGTTGTTGGGGGCTGAGGCTGCTATCGATCGATTTATTAATTTTTAGTCCGGGTGCTGGGCTGGGGCTGGCGGGGGCTTTGCCGTTGCCGTTGCCGTTGGAGTGGGAGTGGGGGACGAGGGGACGGGGGGATGGGGGGACGAGGGGACTGGGTGACTGGGTGACTGGAGGGCTAGGGGGCTGGAGGACTGGGGGGCTGGAGGACTGGGTGACTGGGTGACTGAGAGACGGGGGGACTGGGGGACTATTACTGCTGAGGAGTTCTAGTTGGCGTGCCATGATTTGGAGCTGTTGCTGTACCACGGATTCGATCGCGCTGAGATTGCCTGTGGGGGTGTGTGGAGCCGGAGTAATAATCGGGGCACTTACAGGGATACTTATTGGTGTGGGCGGGGGTAAAACCTGGCTGGGAGCTGCCTGGGGTTGCAAATTGATGATTTGAGGTGGTGGGGCGATTTCAGGTGCGGGTAAGGCTGATGGCGGCATCTGGAGATCGATCGATCGAGCCAGGGTAGCGATGGTGGAGCAATCTTCTAATAGTTGCCGAAAGGTTACGGGAACTTTGAATTTCTTTTTGAGACTGAGGGCAACTTGGGTTAGTAATAGCGAATCTAAACCTAGTTCTAAAAATGTGAGGGTTTCGCCTGTGCTAATGTCGATGCCTGAGGCAATGTGGATGACTTCGGCGATCTCTGGCATCAGCCTAGTGGTGCGTGGTGCTGGTATTACTGATTCGGAAGTCTGTGGTGTCATGGCTGGGTTGTAACGATCGAATGTGGTGGAAATTAGCTGGGTGGGTAGTGTGGTAGATGCTAAATTGCCAGGGTGGGGCGGCGGATCGATGGTAGATGCTAAATTGTCTGGGTGTGGCGGCGGATCGATCCAGAATTTTTGTCGCTCGAAGGGATAGGTGGGCAATGGCACGCGCTGTCGGTGCTGGTTGAGATAAAATTGCTGCCAATCGATTTTTGCTCCTGCCAACCACAATCGCCCGACGGCTTGGAGTAAGCATTGCCATTCGGCATCGCCATCGGCGGTATTACCCAGGGAGGGGATAACGATTTGGCGGGTGAGATCGGTGGCTGATTGACGGGCGAGAGTAGTTAAGGTTTGGCGGGGGCCGATTTCTAGCAAGATATAATTGGGATCTCGCTCCCATAAGGTGCTAATGCCGCTAGCGAATCGCACTGGTTCGACGATATGTTCTGCCCAGTAGTGCGGATCTGTCGCTTGGGCATCGGTGATCCAGTCGCCTGTAACTAACGAGACGAAGGGAATTTGCGGTGGGGACAGATTTATTTTGGCGATCGCTTGGGCAAATGGAGCGACGATCGGTGCCATCATGGGTGAATGAAAGGCGTGGGAAGTATGGAGTAATTTACAGGCGATTTCGGCTGTTTCTAATTCTTGTTGGAGTTTTTCGATCGCTTCAATTGAGCCAGAAACCACACACAGAGCCGGACTATTCATCGCTGCGATCGAGATTTCTGGCGATAGCCATGCCGCTACTTCTGGTGCGGGAAGTCGGACTGATAACATCGCCCCTGCGGGTAAATTCCACATTAATTCTCCCCGTTTGGCAACTAGCGTGAGGGCATCTGAGAGTGAAAATACACCAGCCAGACAGGCGGCGACAAATTCGCCGATACTATGCCCGATTGCGGCTGCGGGTTGAATGCCCCAACTCTGCCACAATTGAGCGAGTGCGTATTCGATCGTAAATAAGGCGGGTTGAGTGTAACGAGTTTGACCGAGCAATTCCGTACTGGTGGCAACGTCTACCCCTGATGGATACAGCAATTGGCGCAGATCTCGTCCTAATAGGGGCTGTAAAATTTCCGTACAACGGTCGATCGCCTGCTGAAATATAGGTTCGGATTGATACAAGTTGGCACCCATCTGTAAATATTGGGTACCTTGCCCCGAAAACATGAATACCACATTGGCAGTTTTACTGTCGGTATGACGAGTTGCGGTAAATTGCGGCGGTAATGTTGTCAGATTTTCGATCGCATCATCTAGATTTTGACAGCAGATCGCTCGTCGATAATGGTAGTGCTGGCGACCTTGTTGGAGGGTATATGCGACATCTGCTAAATTTAGATCGGGATGCTGTTGTAAATAGTCGCGTAAATTGGCTGTAATTCGATCGAGTGCTAGTTCGGTTTTAGCCGCAAGTAGCAATAATTGAGCTGGGCGAGACGTACTAGATGGTAAACTTGCGGGCGGTTCTTCCAAAATGACATGGGCGTTGGTACCGCCACCACCAAAGGAACTCACACCTGCACGGCGCGGTGTGTCTGTCGTTTGCCAATCGACTAATTTATCGTTGACATAAAAGGGACTAACGGTAAAATCAATGTGAGGATTGGGTCGATCGTAATTAATACTCGGCGGAATTTGGCGATGGTAGAGAGCCAAGACTGTTTTGATGAATCCCGCCACGCCAGCAGCGGCGGTTAAGTGCCCCAAATTACTCTTAATCGAACCGATGCCACAAAATTGGTTCGCCTGAGTTTGTGTGCGAAATGCTTGCGTGAGGGCTTCAATTTCGATCGGATCTCCCAGCGCAGTAGCAGTACCATGAGCCTCAATATAAGAGATCGTGTCTGGATGAACGCCTGCTTGCCGTTGCGCCTGGAGGATTGCGCCCATTTGCCCTTTGACGCTGGGAGCGGTAAAACTCATCTTATCAGCACCATCGTTATTGATGCCTACGCCCTTGATGACAGTATAAATGCGATCGCCATCCGCGATCGCATCATCTAGCCGTTTTAGCACGACGAGCGCGCCACCATTATTAAACGATGTCCCCCCAGCCCGCTCGTCGAATGGACGACAATGCCCATCGGGGGTAAAGATCGCCCCTTCCTGATGTAAATAGCCCTGATTTTGGGGCGTAGTAATTGCCACCCCACCCGCCAGTGCGAGATCGCATTGCCCGTTTAATAAGCCCTGATAAGCCTGAATAATTGCTACCAAGGAAGTCGAGCAAGCGGTACTAACATTAATACTCGGCCCTTGGAGATTTAATTTATATGAGGCTCTCGTGGTAAAGTAGTCGCGATCGTTGACTAAATGCGTCTGAAATTCGCCAAACCGATCGAGCAGATCGCGTCTTCCGCTCAGATGTTTGTCAAAATAAGTATTTTCAGCCGAGCCAGCATAGATGCCAATTTTATTCTCGGCGGTGGCTGGATACCCCGCATGTTCGAGAGCTTGATAGGCAAGTTCCATCAAAATTCGCGCTTGCGGATCCATCATTTCGGCTTCTCTGGCTGCGATCTGAAAAAAGTTGGCATCGAATAATTCGGCTCCTAACATGATGCCTTTAGCACGCACATAATTAGGATCGTTAAGCAGTTCTGGATCGACACTGCGATCGATTTCATCAGCATCGAGAAATGTTATCGATTCTCGTCCCGCACACAGGTTTTTCCACAATTCATCGACACTATTTGCACCCGGAAATCTGCCCACCATCCCGATGACTGCTACGCCATTATGTTTGACTGGTAGTGGAGGTTTAGCAGTACTGACAACAGCCTGAGTCGTACTTCCAATCACAGATTGAGTTAAATATCGAGCCATCGATCGAATCGTCGAATACTGATAAAGTCGGACGACAGACACCTTCAAATCGAACCGTTGTTGAATGCGATCGATAACCCGCAAACCCAACAGAGAATTCCCACCCAAATCGAAGAAATTATCCTCAATCCCCACACGTTCCAATCTGAGAATATCCGTCCAAATTGCCGCTAATATTTCCTCAGTCGAATTACCCGCCACCACATTATTTGAACTCACCCCAAAACTAGTAATATCTGGTACTGGTAAAGCCTGACGATCGATCTTACCATTGGCAGTCAAAGGCATCACCGCCAACCGCACGAATGCAGACGGTACCATATAATCGGGTAACTGCTGTTTGAGCTTGTCTCGCAGTTCGCCAATT
>NZ_JANYJC010000348.1 GCF_025361915.1 Chamaesiphon sp. GL140_3_metabinner_50 | reverse complement strand
GACAGGGCAGCCAGGTGAGAATATCTTCGGATTTGGCACTACACCAGCCGAGATCGGCGTATGGCTCGTGGCGATAGCCGACCATCGAATCTAGAGTGCTGGCGGCTTTGTATGCCATTGCCAGGGGCACAGCCCCGACTGTGGGGATAAATATGCCGACGATCGCGTAAAATAGCGGAGCCATCACCCCATCGATCGCATTTTCGGTAATAGTTTCTATAATGGCGCGATAGATTTCGGGAATGGTTAATTTATCGGTGTCTCTCCCGACATACATGCTCAACTGAGATCGGGCTGTTGCTAAATCTCCAGTCTCAATCGCGGCGACAACATCTTCAGCCGCTCGTCGCAAACTTCTACCAGCAAAACAGCTAGCTAATGCGATCGATTTGATGGCGATGCCCAGCCACGGATGAATCCAGTCGCAGGCAAAGATTATCAGCCATGTAACGCCTCCGGTACCAAAAATTAAGCCCCAACATAACACTACCCCCGCCAGCCTGCGGGCGATCGGAGTTTGGCAATATTTAAGGGCAATTCGCTCGAACCAGGAAATCGCCCAGCCCATAATCTGAACGGGATGCAGCCATTCCCACGGATCGCCGATCGCATAATCTAAGCCAGCAGCGATCGCTAAATAGGGAAGAGGTAATAGTGGATAGGAGATCGGGGGCATTTTAGCGATCGAATGTGCGCTTTTTCAGGGGGTTTAACGGCTTTTTACTGGCGATTTGGTGGCTTTATCGACTTTATCGGTTGAGTCGGTTTTAGTACGATTCTCGTTCTGTTTTTCCATCAGGGCAGCTTTGGCTTCGATCTCGCTAGGATTGCTGGGGGCAATGCCTTCGATCGAGATTAATGAATCCATTACCGACTTGACAATTGGTGCGGCGACATTCGAGCCAAAAGCTTTTTCTTTACCCTTGGGTTCGTCGATTGCGGCAAATACCACATAGTGACGCTGCCGATCTACAGGTAGAATTCCGACAAAACTGGTCACTTTTTTGTCATCTTGCGTATAGCCGCCCATTCCCGCTTTTTGAGAGGTACCAGTTTTACCTGCAATCCGATAACCCGCAATTTTCGCCTTCTCGCCAGAACCTTTATTGACGACTGTTTCCATCATTTCTAGCACGGCTTGGGCATTTTTAGGAGCGAAGATCTGACTGGGTTCGGGACGAACGGGATTATCTTTGCGGACACCCTCGCTATCGAACAAACCTTCCACCACATAAGGAGTCACCAATTTACCGCCATTGGCAATACTCCCAATCAGCCTGACTAATTGAATCGGCGTGAGCGAAAAACCTTGTCCGAATGCGGCATTGGCGGGATAAATTGGCGAAGCGACAAACTCTCGCCGACTGCGGACTTCGCCTTGTCCTTCTAATGGTAAATCGATTCCAGATTTTTGACCCAAGCCAATCCGCTGAAGCCAATCGTAGTAGGTATTTGGCTTGAGTCGCTGCATCATTTTCACCATCCCCACATTGCTAGAATGTTGGAGAATTTGGGCAACATCGATCTTGCCGTTGCCTTTTTTATCGGAGTTCCGAATGGTATAAGTACCAACTTTAATACTACCTTCATCGTAAAACTGGCTGGTGGGCACGATCGCGCGATTTTCGAGGGCGATCGCGACTGCAATGGGTTTAAAGGTCGATCCTGGCTCGTACAGGTCGGAAACAGCGGCATTTTGGAGTAGCAGCGGCGCGCGACGTTTGCCGACAAGTTTGCCATAATTTTCGACATCTCTAGCGTAGTGATTGGGATCGTAGGTAGGCATGACGACGAGAGCGCGGATGGCTCCAGTATCGGCATCCATTACAATTACTGTGCCCCGTTGCGCGTTCCATTCCTGCATTTTCTGAGTTAATGCTTCTCTAGCAGCACGTTGCAGCCGCAAATCTACGGTCAATTTTAGTTTTAAATCGTCACTGTGGAGATAATCTGACGTGACTCGATCGGGTAAAATCGACCCATTATTACCACCCGTTTTAGTCAGCCGATACCGGACTAAGTTGCGCTCTAGTAGTAATGATTGGCTTAGTTCTACGCCAGCTTGGGCTTTATGTTCCCAATCTAAATAGCCGACAACTTCAGAAAATGCATTATTTTGGGGATAAAATCGCGTATACTCGCGTTCGCCCTGAGCGGTTTCGAGTCCTTCTAATTTCAGGCTATCGAGGCGATTTTTGAGATTCTCTTGCAATTGGGACTGAATAAAAATTCGTGACTGGGGACGATTGAATTTCTCGACCAGTTCTCGGATACTGCATTGTAAAATTGGTGCCAGTCTTTGGGCGACTTCTAATGAGGTGAGCTTGACTTGCTTGCCATTTTTGGGTAACCCTTTACCGACCAGAACTTCGCTAAATTTGGCTGGATAGACATATAAGCTATAGCTAGGCGTATCTACCGCTATTTGATTGTCGGATCGATCGACGATCGTCCGCCGGGGTACAAATGGTCTTTTAGTCGTGCTTTGCTGCGCTTGCGCTTTGCTCTGCAAGAACGGCGCACGCACGATTTGTAACCAACACAATCGCCATAACAACCCCAGGGATGCCAACCCCAATACCAGCCAGACTCCTGTCAGTCTGGCACTGGTATATGGATGTCCGATCGACCTGCGACTTTTTCCCTGTTCTGACTGCTTCCGGCGATTATTGCTCATTCAACTAACGCATTGGTAATAAAAGGCACCGAAAAAATTTAATTCGATTGTATCTTAACGAAAATGTAACATTTGAGTCGATCGAACTGAAAAAATCGGTTAGGATCTGAACAATCTGCTACAGTCGATCTGGAAATAAATCTCGATAAAGTTCGGGTAGATAGGCATTTACATCGATTCTTCAGACAGTTGAGAGCATGTTCGCGTAACCTTTATTACTAGCTTGTGTTCGGTTGCAATTAGATATTTGATTTACCGATCGTCTGGTAAGTATCTATATCAGACAACAGATCTAAGCTATTGTTGATTACAATATCCACAAACCTAGTTGTTACAAATGAAACAGCATAGTAGTTCGATCGTCACTCTAGCACTAATCTTAGCTGCTGGTGGTACTAACCTCAAAGCTATTGCCCAAACCGCTGCCGATAAGTTCCCATTGCCTACAACAGTGCCATCGGGAACCAAAGTGCAAATCGAAGGTTCCAGCAGTATGCAAGCGGTCAATCAAGGACTCAAAGAGCGATTCCAAAAACAGTTCCCCGGCACAGATGTTGTCGTTCCTACCCAGTATCAAGGTAGCGATAGCGGCGTTAAGGCAATTGTCGCCGACAAAGCCGACGTAGTGGGTCTCGGTCGCGCTTTGACCAAAGCTGAAACAGCTCAAGGTGTCGCAGCTAAAACGATCGGTAGAGCCAAAATTGCCATCATTGTCAACGAGAAGAACCCATACACTGGCAACCTCACCCTAAAAGACTTTGCGAAAATTTATCGCGGCGAGGTCACTGATTGGTCGCAATTGCCCAGTGCTAAAGGTGCTAAAGGCAAAATTAAGGTGATAGACAGACCCGATACTAGCGATACTCGTCGCGCCTTTGCCAACTATCCAGTGTTTCAAAATGGCAAGCTCAGAACTGGCCGTAACGCTCAAAAGCTGACTGAAGATTCGACTCAAGCAGTTGTCGATAACTTGGGTGAAGATGGCATCGGTTACGCACCAGCCGACCAAATTAAAAACATTCCCGGAATTAGAGCCGTTACGCTCCACGGAACGCAGCCGGATAATGACAAATATCCATTTTCTCAGCCGCTGACCTATGCGTACAAAAATAAAGGTGGCAAAATTAGCGAAGGAACGAAAGCGTTTCTCGGTTATGTCAGCGACTCATCAGGACAAGCTGCTATCAAAGAAACGATCGCGGCTGGAACAGCAGCAGCAGTAGCTGGTGCGGCAACTACAACTACGCCTAGCAGTACGGATACGACGGGGACTACCGGAACGACGGGGACTACTGGAACGACGGGATCTACTGAAACTACTGGATCTACCACTACAGATGCGACCAATCCCGGTAGCAGTAGCAGCACAACCACTACTACTACCGAGACTACTACTCCCGTTCCAACTAAAGATGGTGCCAAAGGCGGAGTGCCTTGGTGGTTGGTATTATTCCCAATCGCTGGAGGACTATGGTGGCTGCTCGGACGGAAAAAACCGACCGAAACCGTTACCGCCGTCACACCTGCACCAGAAACAACACCCAGCATTAAACCGCTATATCCACCCCCACCAGCGCGAACTTCCAGAACCGATAGTTTATCTGGCGATTTATCGGGAGACTTATCTTCTAACTTCGGCGGTTATCGTCCATCGGGCGACCTGCGATCGGGCGACCTGCGATCGGGCGACTTGTCGGGTACGATGTCTACACCGACACCACCAACTCCCAAGACACCTAATATCAACTTTAACGGTGTCGTCGATGCAGTTGAAAATCGCTCTAAAGACATTAACTTAGCTGGTGGTGCGGCAATTGTGGGTGGTACCGCCGCCGCCGCAGCACTAGGGAAAGGACTCCTAGATGGAATGGGCGATCGCGCTCGCGATATTCATCCTCCCGAAATCAAAGCTTCCGACATCGACCTCTCAAACCCCCTAGAAGGGCTGAAAGATAAGTCTTCTAATCTCATCCCCGATTTGGACTTTGACAACCCGCTAGAGGGCATTAAGGGCAAGGCTAGCGAATCAATTCCAGATCTCAATCCGAACTTAACAGGTAATTTCGACACAAACTTCAGTAATGTTGATTTGTCCTCACCAGATCTGAATTTAACCAGTTTAGACAATCTAGAAATCCCCGATTTCAATGTCCCAGCAGCCGATGGACTCCAAATTAATCCCGATCTCCAGCCTCCCAGCGGTGACTTCTTTAAAGATGGTGGCATTGCTGCTGCTGCCGCAGGTGGGGCTGCCATTGCTGGCGGTGCGGGTAAATCGGTAAGTGATTTCTTTAGCGGTCAAAAAGATCTAGATTTATCTGACGATCTCTCTCTAGAAAGCACTGGCGATAACGATCCATTTAATTTTGGCGCGCCATTAGCACCAGCGACAGATAATGTCGATTTAATTCTCGATGACACTGAAGATCGCGCGTTTGACTTTAGCAATCCGTTAGATGCAATTAAAGATCGAGCTGGAGATCTTAAAGATAATGCTGCTGAATTAATCCCCGATTTTAACAACAGCGATCCCTTTGACTTTGGCGACGCATTCGATAATATCCAAAACAAAACTGGTGACTTTTTCACAGGTGGCGGTGCAGCAGCTAGCGCAGCCGGAGCCGCTGCCATCGCTGGTGGTGCAGCTTTATTTGGCAGCGGTCAAAAATCGCCAAGTCCGCAGTTCTCACCCAACCCAGAATTAGATACATTCGATCGCGATTTAGAAGCCATTAATCTAGACGATCTCGATGAAGATCCGTTCGCTGGCTTATCCGATCTCTTAGGCGAAGAGACTGGTGGTGTTAACAACGAAGCTCCCAAATCAGAGCCTAGCGATTTCCTCTCTGGCTTCAAAGATAAAGCAGCCGATTTACTATCAGATGGTAAAGATTTGGGCGGTGCAGCGTTAGCTGGTGGTGCCGCAGCCACACTAGGAGCCGGACAAGCAGTAAAATCGTTCTTCACAAGCAAAGATACGCCAACTGAAGATCGCGGTGAAATGTCTGGCAGTCTGTATAGTGAAGGTCAGATTACACTTGTTTCCCCCAACCCAACTCAAGCATACGCTCACTGGGAAATCCCCGTTCGTTTGAAGCGGCAGTTACGCGAACAAGGCGGTGAAAAATTGGTCGTTCGCCTGTACGATGTCACCAATGCTGATTCTAATATTGAATTACCAGCTACTTTCCAAGAGTTTGAATGTAGCGATTCAACTTGGGATTTAGAAATACCCATCAGTCAGAGCGAACATCGCTACTTAGCTGAAATTGGTTATGTCACTGGCAATGGCGGTTGGTTAATGTTAGCGCGTTCTGCACCATTATGGATTCGATCGACCGCAGGTTAGTTACAATTTAATTTTGCCTAAAAAGCAGTATCTTCCAACTGGAAGTTACTGCTTTTTTATCATATAAATTTTGGATTTTACGATAAAAAACTATTGTCTAACCACAGTTTTAAGAGCTTCTCGCAATCGTAATAAAGTTGCTGTCTGATAAAGATTGAGCGGTAATAAAGACACACCTTCTAACCGAGATTGCACCCAACCATCGCCCCAATGCCACTCATGATAACCATCGACACCATTACTAAGTATCAACCGCAAACACTGAGCATCAACTCGATCGACTTGAGAGTGTACCTTCAATAGACCGAGACTGTTGTCAAATTTGGCACCTACCGTTAGTAAATCTTCACTGGCAAAATTCACCTGCTGTGGAAACAACCACTTCTTCAGTGCCAAAGGCGATAATAATCGATCGCGAATCGTACTAGATGTCGCTGGAACTTCAATTCGCAATTCACTTCGTTGAAAATTACCGAGCATGATGGATGAGCTATGTGGGGATAAATCTAGTCTGCCATCGCCATCCGCAACTAAAATGTTAAAAGATTGCGGAATGTCGATCGGAGGCAGTGTAGTTATATCCTAACGCTAAATTAATTGTTAACTCTAGCTCCGTAAGCTCACAACCTATGAAATCTGCATATTTAATTACGATCGTTCTGACTTGTACCACAATCGGCTGCTCCTTACCAGCACGCGCCGACGTTGTTTCTAACGATAGCGTTCAAACAGCCGTAATTAACGGTCGGAACAATACCATCAATCAAAGCAACAATACAAGTATTCGCGGTAGTCTCAGAGGTGGCGATAATACAGCTACATCAGTCCGCAATGTTCAATCGGCAGATGTCGCAGGCGAAAGAAATACTGTCAACCAATCTAATGAAACTGAAGTTCGGGGACGGGAACGCCGTAACTAAGCCGCATCGAGCCAAATATCACCGCCGTTGCCACCCGCGATTCTTAGCTGTTGGCGACAAAAAAAATCGAATGCATCTACCACCACTATCTAACTCTGAGGTAACTATTATGTTCAACCGTCAGCTCAGCCTACTGGCGATTGCAACTCTGTTGCTATCGCCTAATTTAGTTCATGCCAACGAAATCGATATCGATCGAAATTTATCCGTTGGCAACATTCAAATTATTAATACCACTAACGGTACTCTTATTCAAACCCCCAACATCCAAGTCAATACTCCCACAACTACCGAACAGCCAGTACTCATCAGTCGGATTAAGCGACGCACTCGCATTCCCGCAGTTCGCCGCATTCCGACTACTACGAATACGACTACTATTCGGCGGACTACTGGGACTTCTGCACCACTAATTTTCAACAATAAAATTAATTCTACCCAGACAACTGTAACTACCACTACCTCGCCAGTACCCAACACCACCGTACCGACTCCTACAACAACCGTGCGGAGTTCGACAACTCGTACTTCGTCTGGAGATGAAAATACTTCGCAGTCTGGTTCCCAGTCTTCTACCAGCGAACAACAGCAGTCAGTTCAATGCAGTGGTAGCGGTACCGTTGTCAGTCAATCTTCATCTACCGTAAATGGACGTACGGTTAACTCTGAAGTACGCCGCAATTGTAATTAGGTGTTAGGTATTAGGCTTTAGGTTTTAGGTATTAGGTTTTAGGTTTTCATCCCACACTCCTCCAACTCCTTACTCCTTACTCCTTACTCCCTACTCTCCTCCAAATATCCCTGAATCAAAAGATCTGCACCAATTTGCTGCCAGGTGACTCGTTCTAATGCTAGCGCGTCACCCATCGAGCTAATGCTCAAATCTCCAACTGGCGAACGTGCGGCACTACCCCCGACAATTTTTGGCGCGATAAAAGCCAGTACCTTCTGAATCGCGCCAGCAGAGATCGCGCTAGCAGCTAGTGTACCGCCACATTCCCACAATACCGACAGATGACCGCGATCGTAGAGATGTTGCATGACTAATTTCGGGTCGAGCGCATCTAACTCTAACACCTCCACCTGTCGATCGCGCAGGTGTTTTTGCGTGTCTGGATTGGCACCGCGTTGAGTCACTACCAGCGTGGGAGCGAGATTCACATCCCATAAAATCGCATCGAGGGGCAGATCTAACGTTCGCGTCATGACTACCCGCAACGGATTGGGAGTACCGGGATCGTGACTGGTGAGATAAGGGTTATCGCGACGTAAGGTATTGCCGCCAATAATCACCGCATCGCAGCCAGCACGGAGGTGATGCACGTAGTGACGGGAAGATTCACCACTCACCCAAGTACTATGTCCGCTATCGGTAGCGATTTTACCATCGAGGGTCATCGCATATTTCAAAATTCCCAAGGGGCGATGATGGACGATTCGCTGTACGAAGCCTTCATTTAACTCTTCACAGGCGGCGGTTTCCACACCTACCACAACTTCAATTCCGGCTTGCTCTAACGTCTTAATCCCGCCACCAGCCACCAACGGATTGGGGTCTACCATCCCCACTACCACCTTCCCGACTCCTGCTGCTACCAATGCCGCCGCGCAGGGTGGCGTTCTGCCATAGTGGTTGCAGGGTTCGAGGCTGACATAAATTGTCGCTTCCCGCGCGCGATCCCCGGCGGCACGCAGCGCAAATACTTCAGCATGGGGCTGCCCTGCACCGGGGTGAAAGCCTTCACCGACAATCTCGCCATCTTTGACGATTACCGCACCGACGAGGGGATTTGGTGCTGTTTTCCCCCAAGCTTGTTTTGCTAGAGCGATACAGCGGTGCATCATATCTCGATCGAATTCTGTAAATTTCATAAATTGGGGAGATTGTCTAAGTAACCCAAGTTGCAAGTCTATGGGTCCTTAGTGAGATGGGTGTTAGGTTTTAGCTGTTAGGTTTTAGCTGTTAGGTTTTAGCTGTTAGGTTTTAGCTGTTATCCTATCGCTAATACCCAATACCTAATCCCTAATCCCCAAATCTTTAACCGTGGTGATGACTGGCAACTTGCATTAAGTAATAGTATAGGTTTTCCCGATTGTAGATCGCGCCTCTGGCGGGGCGAATCGTATTTATACCCATGACAACCGATCGAGAAACTGCTATTGTTAAGAAAGATTGCGTAAATAATTATGCTGGTACTATAAATTCTATGCCAGGTCTACCCCGTAGCTTGTCCAAACTCATTACTGTCTTTTGTGACTTTGATGGCCCAATCGTCGATGTGTCAGACCGATATTACAGTACTTATTACCAAGCATTAACCGATACTGCTAAATTTTATCGCGAACTTTCCGCACCGCGATCGATCCAAATCGATATTCTGCAAGCGTTTTCAGTTTTGACCAAAGCCCAATTTTGGCAAATGAAACAAAATCGCATTCCCGATCGAGACATCGCCCGTCAATCTGGCTTGAGCGAAACCCAAATTGATTTTTTCTTACACCGTGTTGTCGAAATTGTCAACCGTGCAGATTTACTAGCACAAGACAAAATTCAGCCCGGAGTTACTTGGGCATTGGGTTTATTGAAAGCTCAAGGCACTAAACTAATTTTAGTCACACTGCGCGATCGCGATGAAGCGATCGGCATTTTAGAACAATACGGACTCAGACAGCTATTTACAGGAATTTACGGCACTAACAACAGCGAAGCTGCCTACCAAAATTATTCAGAAATTAAGACTCAATTGCTCAAACAGGCAATGCGGGAGCATCAAATTACTGCCAAAAACTTAGACCACAGTTGGATGATCGGCGATACCGAAGCTGACGTTTTAGCTGGGCAAGCAACGGGAATTGCCACTATTGCGCTGACTTGCGGTATTAGGAGCCACCATCAGCTCACTCAACTTCAACCCACCCGGATCGAGAACGATTTACTGTGCGCCGCACATCGCTTAGTGGGGATGAATTATTTACTTTCGGCACCTTGCGGAGTTTGATCCAAGCGAGAAACGTTAAGTGCAGGCATCTGTTTCGAGATCTGCAATCTAGGGCAAGTAGGAAATAGGGCGTTGCTGGATCTCGATGAAATCTTCTGTAGGGGCAATTCATGAATTGCCCCTACAGAAGATTTCAT
>NZ_JANYJC010000332.1 GCF_025361915.1 Chamaesiphon sp. GL140_3_metabinner_50 | reverse complement strand
TTGGAGAAGACGCGGGTGGCGGCTTGACGCAGGTTGATGCCCATTTCTTCGGCTTGAACTAGGGCGTGTTTGCGGATGAAGTTCATTTCTAATGGTTCATCGGCTTCGGCGGCCATTTTCACGGCTTGGTCGAGGAGGTTCATTTGGTTGATGAACAGGTCGCGGAATACGCCGGAACAGTTGATGACGACATCGATGCGGGGACGACCGAGTTCTTCGAGGGAGATCATTTGGAGTTTGTTGACTCGTCCGAGGGCATCGGGGACGGGTTTAACGCCGACCATCCACATGATTTGGGCGAGGGATTCGCCGTAGGTTTTGATGTTGTCTGTACCCCAGAGGACGCAAGCGATGGTTTCGGGATATTGACCGTTATTATCGCGCATTTGCCGATCGAGCAGCCTGTCTACAACTACCTTGGCTGATTTAACTGCGGCTTCGGTAGGGATGGATTGAGGATCGAGGGCGTGCATGTTCTTACCTGTGGGTAAGACATCGGGGTTGCGAATCGGGTCGCCTCCTGGCCCTGGGAGGATGTATTCGCCGCCTAATCCTTGGAGGAGTGCGCCGAGTTCGTTGTCTGCACAAACTTGTTCGAGGCAGAATTCGAGGTATTTAAACAGGGGGGCGACTTCTTCGAGGTTAACTTTTTTGTAACCGGAGGCGTAGAGGGATTCGACCCAGGCATCTTTGCGTCCCATGTTGAATAGGTTCAAGCGGGAGACGAGGGAAATTCGCCCTTCGTCGTTGACTTGTGCGGTGACGATGGAGGCGACGGCTTCGCGGATGGCTTGGGTGATATCTTGTAAGAGTTGGACATCTTCGAGGATGCCGCGATCGTTATTTTGATACACTTCTTCTAGGTCGCGTCCTAAACTTTCGGCGATGATGCGCGGTAAGCCTTTGATGCCTTCTTCTTCGCGATCGAGTGATGCTATATTTACGAGCGTGGCGACTGCTTCTTCGGCTGTGGGTGGTTTACCAACTACGTGGAGTCCGCAGGGGAGTAAACGCGATTCAATTTCCATCAGGCGGCTATAGACTGCACCGACGATATTATCCCGTGCTTCAATTTCCATTGTCCCCGCATCGATGTCGGGAATTTGGATATCTTTATCGAGGTTACAAATCCGCGCTTTGTCCATAATTGTGTTGGCAATTTGCACGCCGCGTCCGCTGTCGCGCAGGGATTGGTAAGAGCCGACGAGTTCGCCGAGTTCTTGCAAGCCTCGGTAGAGTCCAGCGTTTTCGGCTGGAGGTGTGAGATAGGAGATGGTTTCGGCGTAGGAACGACGTTTGGCGATGGTTGCTTCGCTAGGATTATTCGCGGCGTAGTAATAGAGGTTGGGAATATTGCCGATGAGACTATCGGGGAAACAGTCGTTGGACATACCCATTTGCTTACCAGGCATGAATTCTAGGGAGCCGTGGGTACCAAAGTGGAGTACTGCGTCTGCTTCCCAAACTTTTTCGAGGTAGGTATAGTAAGCGGCGAAACCGTGGTGGGGGCTGGCGGAACGAGAGAATAACAACCGCATGGGGTCGCCTTCATAACCAAATGTAGGCTGTACGCCGATGAAGATATTGCCGAAATGTTTGCCGTAAATAACCAGATTTTGACCGTCGCTATTGAGATTACCTGGTGGTGGCCCCCAACTTTCGTTGAGTTTTTCGGAGTAGGGGGTGAGTGCTTCGTATTCGGGCACTGACATCCGGTAGGCGACGCTGAGTTCGGGGCTATTGTATTGAGCCTGCGCGTCGTTAATTACCGCTTCGAGTAATTCTTTCGCTGATTTGGGCAGATCTTGGACATCGTAACCATCTTTTTTCAAGCCTTGGAGGACTTCAAAAATGGATCCGAATACGTCTAAATAAGCGGCTGTACCAACGTTGCCTTTATCGGGAGGGAAACTAAAGACTGTAATCGCAACTTTCTTGTCTACTTTTGGCTTGCGGCGGAGGTTTGCCCATTTCATGGCGCGTCCGGCGATGGCTTCGATGCGGTCTTGGAGGGCGATCGCACGTCCGGTCATACCGTCGCGACCTGATAGAATGATAGGCTCGATCGCACCGTCTAATTCGGGAATGGCGACTTGTAGAGCGACTTGAATTGGGTGTAAGCCTAAATCGCTATCTTCCCACTCTTCGGTAGTTTGAAAGACGAGGGGGAGGGCGACCATGTAGGGACGATTCAAGCGTTTGAGTAGGTCGATCGCCTTGGGATGATCTTGACGTGCTGGGCCACCTACTAGGGCAAATCCGGTCAGGGAGACTACCGCATCGACGATCGCGTTAGTTTTGTCAATCGGGTCGAAGAAGAAGGCTTCTAGGGGCTTGGAGAAGTCCAGACCACCGGAGAAGACGGGGATGACTTTCGCACCCATTGCTTCAAATTCTTGCACCACGGCTTCATAATGTGCCGCATCGCCTGTGATGATGTGGGTGCGTTGCAATACTAGACCGATACAGGGTGCATTCGGATCTTTTTGGGCGGCGGAAATATCGCGGCGACTATTAAACCAATTGAGATATTCTTTAATATCTTCAAACATTTGGGGCGCGAGGGGGTGCCAGATGCCAATGTCGGGAAAAGTAACCGGATCTTGATATTTAATTTCGCCAGCAGAAGCAGTTGAATTGAGGGTATCATCTTCTTTTAAGACATACCGATCGGCCAACATCAAGAAAAAGTTTTCTAGATTCTCTGGAGTACCACCGAGCCACTACTGGAAACTTAGCATAAAGTTTCGGGCATCTTGGGCTTTTTCGATCGGTAAATACTTGAGAATATTTGGAAGCGTATTCAATAATTTGAGCATTCCATCTTGGAAGCTACCCGCGCCAGCCTTAGCTTTGCGCTTCTTCATGAACTCGCCGATCGCACTTTTGGATTGACCTAATTGTGCCAGCGAAAAACTGCCCATCTTGCTCAACCGCATCACCGCAGGCATCGACGGAAACACCACCGCCACATCCAAATTATCCCGATAGGGAGCAACAGCAGCGACGACTTTTTCGGCTAAATCTTCAATAAAAATCAATGAAGCGATGAAGATATTTGCGGTTTGAATCTCGCGCTGTAATCCGGCATAATTCTCAGGATCGCGAAGTTCTTCTAAGAGATAGCCACTAATTTCGATCGCTACTTTGGGGTTGTGGTCGTTAATGGCATTCACAGCAGCAGAAATCGCGCTCTGGTACTGTGGCTCTAGCACAACATAGACCACCTTCAATAACTGTCTGCCCCGCACGTCGTCGGGAGTTATATGTCTAATGGTGGACTTGACGTTGGTGAACATGCGGTATTGCTCCTACAGGGTAAAGATCGGGTGAAGTTGCGGGCAAGTAGCTAAAGATGAGCTGTAGAGATAATAGTGAGTTAAACAGCAGTGTTTACATTTGTAACGTTGACTGCGGATTATCTACTCAGTTTTTGCTCTTCATTTATTTTTAGCAGAAAATCTATAACAGGTGGTGCTTTCTGACTTTATCCGACACAATTTGCAAAGAAAAACTTTACATTTGTTTGCGATTCATAGATCGTCTCTTGGTGTTTTTCTCAACTTATCGACACAAATCTTGACATGAAGCATTTATACTAAGCATAAATCCACACCAAATAAAAAGTTATGGCGGCTGAATTTAAGCACATTATGTTAATGGTCAAAAGTATCCCCACATCGCTGAAGTTCTACAGCGAAGGGTTGGGGCTACCAGTCAAGATGTCTAGCCCTGGCTGGGCTGAGTTAGATGCTAATGGTACGACGATTGCGCTACATGCCGCCGAGTCGAATGCCGATAGTGGCTCTTCGCCAATTTTAAGCTTCCACGTCGATGATATTCAAAGTGCGATCGCGAAATTAGAGCAATTAGGTGCTAGCCTCGAAGGTCGCGTCCGCGAACCATCTTTTGGCAAGGTTGCCGCCATCCGTACTCCTGACGGTCATTTAGTCAGTTTATTGCAGCCAACGGCGAAGAGCGATAGTTAGTTTTACTCAGATCTGATGTTTTAGGGGTGGGCAAATTATAGATTTAGATATCGATCCGATAATTTTCGCCCACCATTTCCACCCATAGATGGGTACTTAATGACCGAGTATTCTAGCTATTCGTAAGTTATAATTCAATTAGTCTCGATGCTCTAAACCAGAGGCTACGCCAACGAACTCAAACAGCCCGATGACTTACCTTACCATTGCTTTACCAGAAGCAGCTAAAGCCTATATCGATCGACAAATAGCTAGCGGTCACTATGGTACTGCGGATGAGTTTCTCACAGCTTTAATCGAACGAGAGCAAGAGCGTCAAGCCAAGCAGAAAGTTAATGCGATGCTGAGATCTACACTCCAAAAAGATCGCACCGTCGAAGCTACCGATAAGTGGTGGGAGCAGCAACGTCAAGATCTCAAAGATCGACTTCCGCCTCAAGTATGAATCAACCTATTTTAGTACACGAGGATGCCACTCTCGACATTCAAGAGCATTTTGATTATCTGGCTCAAAATAACATCGATAGTGCTTTCGAGTTTTTCGATGCCGCACGTCAAACTTTTGCAGCCTTGGCGCGAATGCCTGGGATGGGCAATCTTTATGAAAGTGAAGAAGAGGATCTTGTCAACATTCGCAAATGGGCTGTCCAAGGTTTCAAAAAATATCTCATCTTTTATCGCTATGATGACGATATTGTCGAAATTCTCCGCATTATTCATGCAAGCAGAGATTTTGCCCCACTTTTAAAAGATTTATAAATATTGACTCAATCAATAACTTTTTCGCCCCAGGATTGCTTTTTGCTTGATATATTAGATCGATAAACCTGTTAATAATATCGAACTTTCTCGATCGGTTAAGCCCTGACTTTGAATTAATACGCCAAATTTGCCCAATCCCATCGGATCGATTAATTGATGAAGGTTTTGACGGCGTTGCAGTAGCGATCGAACATCCCGATCCTCATTACTAGAAATTGCCGCAATGCGATCGCCTAAACCTAATGCCATTAAAAATAGTCCTTGCTGGATGAATCCGACTGTTTCTAAACCTAACAATTCGCCTTGCTTTTGGAGGGCGGTAAAATCGACATGTGCGGTAATATCTTGATTGCCGATATTGATATAGGGGTCGCTATGATGGGCATGTTGATAGTAGCATTGTAAGGTACCCTGCGATCGCATTGGATTGTAATAGCGATCGGCTGTATAGCCATAATCGATCGAGATAATGTAGCCACGCTGTAACTTTTTAAAAACCTGTTCTTGCCATCTTAGTGCTGCTAAATTTACCTCGGTGCGATATCCATCTGGATATTTGCCATTAAGTAAGTTAATCTGATTCAGTTGCCAATATTCATGCAGCTTCTCTGTAGATATTTTATCAATATTTTCTGAAATATTACTACCTCGATCGCAGGTAATATAAACCTCTTGAAGTTGCCGATCTTTAACGACGATTTGATGGACTGGAAAAGCATCGATTAGTTCGTTTGACAAAAAGCAACCAACGATCGATCGATCGGGTATTTCTGTCCAATTACACCAGCGTACGGGTACATCTTTTAATTGCTGCTGCTGGGCAATTTGCATCGCTGGAGCAACTTCGATAATTACATATTCGATCGATTGGAAAAAGTCAGGATATGTTGTACGTGAATACTCAAGAATTTGGCTTGCTAATAATCCCGTTCCAGCACCCATTTCGACAATATTAAATATTGATGGCGTGCCTAAAATCTGCCAAATTTGATATAGTTGAATTGCTAACATTTCCCCAAAATCAGCAGCTAAATGGGGCGACGTTAGAAAATCGCCGCGTTCGCTAATGCGTTCGGCACTGGTGGCATAATAACCCTGCTGAGGATGATACAATACTAATTCCATATACTCAGCAAAAGTAATCTGCCGATTTGGAGATCGGCAGGTTCGATCGGCGATAATTGCCATTAATTCTAAATTATTATCCATTCAGCTAGGCTTCCTCTGTACCTACAATTAATCACGCTCTGCAACTCTTACTCTTACTTCTTACTTCTTACTTATTCAATAATTATACCTAAATAATGGAACTTCATCGGACGACGGGCAACTGGCGGTTGGGATTGGGACTATCTTTAATTACAGTAATTTTATGGGGATTGGTACCAGTTGCACTAGCAGTCGTGTTAAAAAAGTTAGATGTTTATACAATTAATTGGTTCCGATTTATTACTGCTTTTGTTTTACTTGGTGGTTATCTTGCCAGCCAAAACAATTTACCCAAGTTGTCTCAATTAAGATCTGTACCTCTGTATTTGTTTGCGATCGCAATTCTGGGTTTAGTCGGAAATTATATTTTCTTTGTAATGGGATTGAAAGCTACTTCGCCATCTCATGCGGAAGTTTTAATTCAATTAGCAGGAGTATTTCTAAGCTTGGGTGGTTTGGTAATTTTTAAGGAACGTTATACTCGCTATCAGTGGCTGGGAGTCGGGATTCTTTTAGCTGGATTTATCGGGTTCTTTTACGAACAGTTAAAGATAATGGCGACACAGAGCGAGCGATATATTAGCGGTAGTATCATGTTAATTGTTGCTGGTGCCAGTTGGGCTATTTATGCCTTAATTCAAAAGCAATTATTGACTAAGTTAGCATCTACACATATTATGTGGGTAATTTATGGTGTTTGTACGATCGTCTTTGGAACGATGGCAAAACCACAAACATTAATGCAGCTCGATTCGATCGAATGGATGGCGTTGATTTTTTGCGGTTTAAATACTGTCGTCGCTTACGGGGCTTTTGCCGAATCGCTCCAACACTGGGAAGCATCGCGAGTGAGTGCAATTTTGGCTTTAGCTCCCATTTTTACGATCGTGTCGATGGAAATAACGGCTTATATCGCACCCAATTTAGTCGCCCCCGAACATATCACCGCACTAGGATTATTCGGCGCGCTCCTCGTCGTCACTGGCTCGATTTCAATCTCGCTCGGTAAGGGAGTGAGAGGAGTAAGGAGTAAGGAGTAAGTTACTTATAAAACCTAAAACCTAAAACCTAAAACCTAAAACCTAATCCCTATGCCTCTTCCTCAATGTCAATTTCTGCTTTGACTCGCTTAGAAAAAAGCTTAGTTGCATCCCAAGGATAAGAGGTAAAATTGGGAAGAATTTCTTGAGCGAAAGCTTCGGCGGCTTTAGAACGATAGCGATTGGGATTGACGATCACCGAAAGAATGCGATCGATCGTCACACCATCGATATATGCTCGATGTAAGGTGCCATTTTCAACTTCTCGTTCGATGGCTGATGAAGATACAAATGCGGCTCCTAAGCCTGCCTGAACGGCATTTTTAATGGCTTCGATCGAATTTAATTCCATTTCAATTTTCAGACGATTGGGATCGATACCGCATCTAGTCAAGACTCGATCGATTACCTTGCGAATTGTCGATTGAGAGTCTAACGAAATAAACTGGAGTTTGTAGAGATCTTCTTTAGGAATGCTCTTTAATCCGGCAAAACTATGTGTAGTCGGTAAAATTAATGCAAATTCATCTTCAGCATAAGGCAGAATATCTAAAGATTCTTGTAGTTCGGCGGGAACCTCACCGCCAATAATTGCTAAATCTACCTGTCCGTTCGCTACGCTCCATGCCGTCCGCCGAGTAGAATGAACGTGTAACTGCACCGAAACATCGGGATATTTTTGGCGAAATACCCCAATCATGCGCGGGAGCAAATAAGTACCTGTCGTTTGAGACGCACCGACAATCAGCGTACCACCTTGAAGATTTTGCAAATCTTCGATGGCGCGACAAGTTTCTTGACAGAGCGTAATGATCTTTTCGCCATAACTGAGCAATAAATGTCCCGCTTCAGTTAACTGCGCGCGTCTCCCACCGCGATCGAATAACGGCACATCTAATTGACGTTCGAGGTTTTGAACCTGTAAACTGACCGCAGGTTGAGAAACATATAAGCTATCAGCAGCACGTTTAAAACTTCCCTCTGCGGCAATTGCCTTGAGAATCCGTAGCTGATCCAGAGTGAAAGGCAGGTCAGACATAGCAATGAACGTGTAAGATTAGTGGCGATAGACTATCGACTCTCATTGACAGTACCATATCCGGTTAGTACTTAGTTCTCGATCGAGACAATTTGGGATTAAAGTGCCGCGATCCAAGGAATTAACTGACAATATTTGTTAGCCTTGCTGCCGTAAAAATGGAATTAGCGATCGATTAATTTCAGCATAACAGTGTTCTTGAGGATAGTGTGCCGCAGTGGGTAAAGTGACAAGTTCGCCATGTTTTAAAGATTTTACAAAGGTTTCGACTGGAGCCAGATCGAGCCAAGGGTCGTTAACACCCCATAATATTTGAATCGGGATATCTAATTTGGGCAGTCCCGTGCTAATTTCTGTTAAAGATTCCGCCAGCCGCAGATTGCGGAGCGTCGCTAGTAAAGATCGACCTGGTGCCGAACTTTTGAGGTAGGGTTTGCGATAGACTTCGAGATACTTATCTTCGATCGTCGATTTACACCCAGCTTCTAACGTGCGCTCGACAGAGAGCGGATCTTGAGTCAGCATTTCTCCCGCAACTGGCAAGCTTAACTGTTTTAACGTCCAAGGTAGCTTGGCTCCAGTTGTCAGCGGTGCGTTTAAAATCGCTAACTTGTCAACTCGATCGGGATAACGGAGTGCGTATTGAATGCCTACGGTACCTAGAAAGCCCTGGACGACTAGCGAAACTCGATCGAGACCAAACTTATCCATCATTGCCGCAAACGCCGTAATAAAGGCATCTGGAGTGTAGGCAAAGTCTCGTTTCTCTGGCTTGCTAGAATTCCCAAACCCAATCCAATCTGGTGCGATGGTTCTGATGCCCTGCTCGGCTAGGGGTGGCATTAATCCCGTCCAAGTTAAACTTTGAGAGGGTAATCCATGTAGCAAAATTGCCGTTTGCAGATTTTCCCCGCCGACAGGAGCCAGTTCGCCATAGAACCATTCTAGAGTGCCGACTTTGACAGAATTCTTCGTTATTTTAGCCACAGTAAGATTTGGATATAATTTATTCTCAGTCTAGTCTGTGACTGCGATCGGTGGATAGCCTGCGACTTTCGCGACAGCCAAAGATCTGTAGGTTGGGTTGAAGAATGAAACCCAACACACCTAAACTCATGTTGCTTTAAAATGAAACCCAACACTTTAAGCCGATCGCATTTTTTTGAATACGAAGTAGCCGAGCAATCCAATTAGCCCAAATAAGACTACTTTAGAAACGGGAGCGATGTAATCTTCGATCGAAGCATAATTTTCGCCTAATAAGAATCCGGCGGTAGTTAATGCCAGCGTCCAAATTAAAGTACCGATGGTCGAGTAAATGGTAAAACTGACAAACGGCATGTTATTCATTCCCGCAGGTAGGGAAATTAACGTGCGAATCCCCGGTACCATCCGACCGAAAAATACTGCTTTTGAGCCATGTTTATTAAACCAATCATTGACTCGATCGATATCTCTAGCAGTAACTCTTATCCATTTGCCATAGCGTTCCGTCCAAGTCTGCAACCGTTGATAATTCGCCAACCGTCCTAGATAATACCAGGCATAAGTACCAGCCATCGTGCCCACAGTCCCAGCAAAAACAGCAACCCCAAAGTTCATTTTGCCTTGCGATACTGTAAATCCGGCTAATGGCATAATTAGCTCCGATGGAATCGGTGGAAACAGATTTTCTAAAAACATTAGTAGTCCGATACCCCAGTAGCCCAGACTACTCATTAACCCGATAACCCATTCTGCCATTGCGTGAATTACCCTATAGATATTTACGATCGATCGATCGACCTATCCCATTAACATAACTCGATCGATAACATGAATTATCCCATTGTCAGCTTCAATATCCGCAGCGATTACGGTCGAGTTTTTGACTTCAAAAGCATCGGTGCAATTAATGGGAATCGTGGCACCTTCTAAAGATTCTACCTTGCCGAGCTTGGCTAAATCGGCTTGAGTATACTTGCCCGATACCACATGGAATTTGAGAATGCGGGCTAGTTGGGGTGGATTTTGGACTAAGGTTTGCACCGTACCGGGGGGTAAAGCGGCAAAGGCGGCATCGACTGGGGCAAAGACAGTAAATGGCCCCGGCGATTGTAAAGCTTCGACTAATCCCGCAGCTTGGACGGCGGCGACAAGGGTGGTAAAGTTGTCATTACTAACGGCGATTTCTACGATATTTGGCATGTTACTTTTAAGAAAACTCTAATTTTGTAGGGTGGGCACTGCCCACCTTTTTAAGTAAGTACTATAGCAACCGCCAAGGCGATTAGGACAGTAAGATAGTGCTAGCTACAAACCCGACTTTTTCAAAAAGTCGGGTTTGTGTCCTAACCGATATGGCGGCGGCTATATGTACTGAATGTTCGTTTTTAGATCGACTCATGCGATCGCTAAATTTGTTTGTGGGCAGCCCACCCTACAGTAAGTGACTAACTCGATCGAGGGTAGATTTGTCTAATTATCGATACTCCTGATTTTGAATATCACTCAATCGCGCTTCTGGACGTTTAAATCTGTCGATTTGCGATTCAAAGAACTGACGATTTTGCTCCAGATGCTTGGGATTAGTATCATCTAATGGGTAGAGTAAAGCCGCACGTAAAGCTTGAATAACTGCTGAAGTTACACAATACATCGATCGTTGAAAACTCACACCTAATTGAATTAACATATCATCTTTACCCCGACAATGTTGCTCATAATAATCGAGCAAATATTGTGGCAAGAAATGATACATATCATCCATTAATAATGTCGGCGGAATTCCGGCACTCCCGACTGGATTGACATCGGCATAGAGAATTCCATAGTGAAAATCGTCTTGCCCCGCTGGTACTTGCTCTGCTTGAGCATTATATGATTTCGTACCGCGAAATGGTGCCGTCCGGTAGAATACGGCTTCTACATAAGGCAAAGCCGCTTCATACAACCAGGTAAATCCACAAGATTTAGGGATAATTTCAAACATTTCGCCATCGATGTAGACATGATGATAAATCGGTCTGCCCGCGACGGCAAAAATGCCATTTATCAAGAAATTCATCGCATCGGGAACGGAGGCAATTTTACCCTCATCGTAAAGATCGCTCATTTCAAAAAAGACGGGAGCCATCACTTCCCAAAATAGTCCTAAGTTGGAATAGTAAGACATTACCCGCACTTGTTCGATGAACATATCGGGGAAAAGTTTGTACAGAGCCAACATCGCCGGATTGCCCTTAAAATATGCTTTAATGGCTCGATCGGCATTTTGCTTGTATTCGTCGGTATCTAAGTACGGATCGAACCTGCCGCCCATGCCACGATGCCAGTACATGGCTTGCATACAAGCTTCGGCAAACTCCATGTTAATCCGATCGTGTAATAAGTGATGGAAAATTTTGGGCATTTTAGCACTGCGCCCATTTTCCATAAATTCCAAGAGTTCTGGGTGAGCGGAAGCCTCACCTTTTTGCCAAATTCGCAAGTCAGCAGTTTCGCCTGCGTAGTGGTTGGGTAAGTCTAGGTATTCTTGGGGCAGAAAGTACTTAAATGCAGGCAGGGGATTGAGGAAGACGCGTTCGGCTATATACAATAAGTCGCGCCAGTAAAAGTCCATCGGTACGGCGTAGGCTTTGTACAAACCGATAATTTGCATCAAGTTTTCGGGCGTATCTGGTAGCATTGCGCCACCTGCTTCGAGGCGATGGATGACATCGGCAAATTGATGGGTGGATGGTGGTAATTGGGTTGCTGTGGTGGCTGTCATGGGAATTTTGGATTTTGGATTTTGGATTGTAAATCTTTAGGGGCGGGTTTATGGAATTAATGTCGCTTTTACTAACGATCTCATTCAAACCCGCCCTCCTCACTAGTTCCTATCGCATGTTTGTTGGATTTGCTGCGGAGATCTAACCCACCCCGCCCTACGGGCACCCCTCTCTTGTCGTTTTTTTATTCTGGGGGAACCCCAGAATAAAAACGCCGCTCCGTTCGCGAAGCGTCTGCCTGCGCAGAGGAGGGGATTTCCCGGATCTTATTTTCCAATTTCTATTCCGAGAAGGAGATTTTTAATCTGATGTTTTAGTTTCTATTCCAGCGATTTGCGTACCCGTCGTAGGCAGAGTAGCGACGATGTTGTCGGTGGTAACTTGGATCTGCGAAATTAGGATATTGGGTTGGATACCTAGCAAAATAATTAGAGCGGTAAGAATAATTGCCGGAACCCTTTCGGTGGCGGTGACTTTGGGTAGATAGGTAAAATCTTCTGCTAACTTGCCAAATAGGGTGCGATTGATAATAATCACGAAATAAATCGAAGTTAAACCCGTACTCGCCAGACAGATAAGAGTCGGAATTGGGAAGGTGGCATAACTGCCTTGGAAGGAGAGAAATTCACCGATAAAACCTACCATCCCCGGAATCCCAGCACTCGCCATCATGGTGAGAATTAATGTCGATCCGACGAAGGGCAAACCGCGTTTGGGATTGAGTAAACCGTGCAGTTTATTAATGTCACGGGAGCCAGTTTTGGCTTCGATGATGCCGACGAGGTTAAATAATAAGGCGAGAATTAAGCCGTGAGCCACCATCTGATAGACTGCACCTAAAATGCTGAGGGAATTTCCCGCAGCAGTAGCCAGCAGTACATAGCTTAAATGAGCGACAGAACTGTAGGCAATGGTTTTCTTGATATCGGTTTGGGCGATCGCAATTAAACTACCATAGATAGCGGTAACGACCGAAATTAGTGCCAACCAAGGCGCGACAATCAACCAGGCATCGGGGAATAAACCCAAGCCAAAGCGAATTAATCCATATGTGCCCAACTTAGAGACAATTCCGCCGAGTAACATCGACACGGGTGTCGGGGCTTCGACATAAGCATCGGGTAACCAAGTATGGAAAGGTACCAGCGGCATTTTAATTCCAAAGCCAAGCACAATTATGCACAGGAATAATAGCTGTAAGTTGGCAGGTAAATGAGTAGCAGCTAGAGATTCATAGTTAAAATCGCCAGTCTTGCTAAACCACGCCCAACTCAAGAAACCAGCTAGTAAAATTACCCCTGATAAAGCTTGATAAATCAGGAACTTGGTGGCTGCGTAGCCGCGTTTCTCACCACCCCAGATGGCAATTAATAGATAGAGCGGAATTAGTTCTAGTTCGTAAAACAGGAAGAACAAGAGTAAATTCTGAGCGAGAAAAGCTCCGGTGATTGCCGCACTGACCAATAGCAGCAATGCATGAAATAGTCGAGGTCTTTCTACTTTGATATCTGTCGCTTGGACTGCTAGTAATACTAGTAAGGTATTAAGCACGACTAGCGGTAAAGACAAACCATCGATACCTAAATTGTAATCTAAACCCAACGGCTCGATCCAATTCAAATGTTCGATAAATTGCAATCCTGAATCCTGATAATTAAAAGTCCCGGCAATCGTAATCGACACCGCTAGCGTTGTTACACATACAGCTAATGCGATCGATCGACTAAACTTCGGTGATACTCCAATTAAAATTGCTCCTAAAACAGGTAGCCAAATAATTGCACTCAACACAATCTTACATCCTCCTCTTTAAATATCTCAAACTCACGATCGTTATCGTGGATTATTACTAAGCAACTTGAGTCACATTTTTACGAACAAAGACAACACCCAACTCTATTAAACTAGTAATCCCATCATCAGCCCAACTATAATAATTCCTGAAAATGCGAGTAGAATATAAAGTTGCGATTGACCGGAAGTAGTATATTTGAGAGTTTGACCGCTAAAGAGCGTACCAATACCAATCAGATTGACCAAGCCATCGACAATATATCGATCGAACCAATTAACTAATTTAGCACCAGTAGCTACCAACCAGACAATAGTTAACTGATAAAAACGTTGCACGTAAAAATCGTTGGTAAAAAAGTTTTGAACCGCAGGAATCGGTAACTTAATCGGTTTGGCGATCGCATTAACTCCATACAATAATCCACCTGTTGCTACTCCAGAAATACTCGACCACACTAACAGTGGAGCCAGCATCACATTTGATTTATCCAAGCTTGGTAACATGCCCAAGTCTCGGATAATAATCGGTAAATGACAGATAAAAACAGCCGAGAAAATTACAGGTAAACTAATCAGCCAAAATGGTTCGACAGATCGCTCTGACATCGGTTGGGTTTTACCCAAGAAGATCCGACAAAATAAGCGAACCAAACTAAGTGTTGTTAACGTATTGACAATTAAAATTACGCCTACCAACCAAGGTTGTTCCACCCACAAGCTTTGAATCAATTGCCAAAAGCCCCAAAAACCACCCAAAGGAGGCACCGCCACAAATGAAGCGATTGCAACTAACATCGAGCAAGCCGTAAACGGACGACGCGACCATAAGCCGCCTAATTGAGTGATATCTTGAGTAACATTCGTAAAAATAATCGAACCGATACTCATGTATAGCAATGCCATTCCGAAAGATTCATTAAATAAAATAAATCTAGCAGAATCGACATTTTGCGTACCGACAGCAATAAAAACTAGACCGATATAAGCACTTAAAGCATAAGAAAGTACCCGCTTCATATCGACTTGCGCGATCGCAATTAGCGAACAACAAAAAGATGTTGCCACGCCTAAAACTACCAAAATACTTAATAGTAATGGTGAGAGCGAAATTACCGGAGCGAGCTTAATCAATACGAATGCTCCCGCCCCAACAACTACCGCATTCCGCAATACCGTCGCCGGAATCGGTGCTTCCATTGCTTCATCTAGCCAAAGCTGAAAGGGAATCTGAGCGCATTTACCCAATGGCCCAGCACTTAGAGATAAACCTAACAACAGAGCTACTGACGGGTCGATTTGAGCCGTTTGCGCCCAAGTTGCCAACTCGGTGAAGTTCCACGTTCCGGTAATTGGATAGATCGCAATTACGCCCATCAGCAGAATGATATCGCCTACCCGTTTCGTCCAAAAAGCATCCCGCGCGCCTGTAATTACTAGCGGCTGGGCATACCAAAAGCCAACTAACAAGTAAGTAGCCAGCGTCAGCAGCTCTAGAAATACATAGCTAAAGAACAGGGAATTAGATAATACCAATCCGCAAATCCCCGCGCCAAAGCAATTCATCAATGAGAAAAACCGCGCCCAGCCCCAGTCCATCTCTAGATACCCGACTGCATAAATCTGCGAAACCAGATTAATCGCCGTAACTACTGCGGTCGCGGTGAGGCTAATTGTCGAAATTTCGATCGGGAAATCGATATTTAAAGTGCTGCTGTGCAACCAACTGTAGCTAAGTTCTTGAGTCGGTAAATCCCAGCCAATTACTAGGGCTGATAAGGCGTGAATAAAGGCGATCCCCGCCATGAAAATATTAAGATAACCTGCTGGTCTGGTACCTAGTTCTCCCGACCAGCCCACAGACCAAGGTAATGCTAAAATTGCCCCAATTAGCGGGTAACAAGGAATCAACCAAATTGTGTTGAGGACTATTGAATGCATAGATTTAAATCTATAGTTTAATAAATATGATTAGCAGCAGCTCTATGTAAACAATACTCCAAAATTCTCATAAAAGAAAGCTGAATCGTCGGTTTAGACCTAATAATTAGTCTAATATTTACTTATCTTTACCATAATTTAAAGCCGATCGGCTATTGTTAAATTAGGTTAAGAACTACAAAATCAGCCATTCTTGCTTGGTAATTTCCATTTTATTTGCTTCGATCCAGTATCCCTTTTTCTGAAATGCGTGGGGGATATATCTAATAAATTTCATGCCAGCTTTTTGGAGTACGCGCTGACTCGCCTTATTCCAGAGTGCGTAACTCGCTTCGATCCGGGTAGCACCGAGTCGATCGAAGCCAAATGCAATAATGGCAATCAGCGATTCTGTCATATAACCGCGCCCTTGCTGCTCTGGATGCATCCAAAATCCGATATTCCAGGCATCTACCCGATTGGTTTTGCGGATGCCAATTCTACCGATTAAGCAATCTGAAACCGGATCGGCAATTGTAAAGCTAAATGTGTTGCCAGTTTCCCATTCGACAATCTGCTCTCTGAATGGCTCATCTAACTCCTCGATAGTTGTCGGTGGTTCCCATTGCATTCCATTATTAAACCCGGCATGGCGCGTCGCTGAAAATATCTGCGGGAGATCGGCGAGGGTTGGGCACCGGAGCAGACATCTGGCTGTCTTAATTGTAAAATCTTGCGGAATGACTGGTTCCATGTTCGGCTCGCTAGCTAGATGGCTGTCGGATAAAATTATCGTGTGTGTTCATATCCTTTTATATTATGATTTGACGGTGCTAAATTATGGTTAATGCTCCCAAAATCGCAACTAAGTGGTAATAACAATCGGTACATGGATTTGGGGACTGCTGCTCTTGGTGGGGTTCGGGTTGAGTATCTGGATCGTTATTCCCGCACCAATTTTTGCGCTACTTCCGTTGAGTGTTGGCGCACCAGAAATCAGCCCTGGCTTAATTATTTTTAATAGCATCGTCCTAATTTTAGGTGGCATTAGGTGGCGATTTAATACTTCTCAATCGCCGCGATTACTTATCCTTGCCCTCGGCATTAGCGGTTTAGCTGTAGTAGTGAGTGCTAGCCCATTAATCCAATTTCCTGCGGCTCGACAGCAAGCCCAAAGCGCGATAGAGGCTAGTTTAGGACGCGGTTATCTGGGCGATCTCGCGCCTGAAATTACTGCTAAAATGCGATCGCAGCCGCTGATTATTACCGATATTTGGGGCAAAATTCCCATCCCGCAAGTGCGGATCGATCGCCAGATCCCGTTTAATAATCGCGATGGCGTACCCCTGTACCTGAATATCTATCGCCCGCTCCAAGTCGGCAAATATCCGGCGATCGTGTCGATTTATGGCGGTGCTTGGCAACGCGGTAGCCCCGATAGCGATGATACTTTCAATCGTTATATTGCCGCTCAAGGCTATACTGTCTGGGCGATTTCTTATCGTCACGCCCCCGCCTATCAGTTTCCGGCTCAAATTGAAGATGTGAAACTGGCATTGACTTTTATGCAAAATCATGCTAAGGAGAATGAAACAGATCTCGATCGAGTCGCCTTGATCGGTCGCTCGGCTGGCGCGCAACTAGCCATGCTAGCCGCTTATCAGTACGCACCATTTCCCGTCCGAGCATTGGTAAATTACTATGGCCCCGTCAATCTTACCGCTGGATACGACGATGTGCCAAATCCCGACCCGATCGAGTCTAGAGTCACACTCCGAGCCTTCCTGGGCGGTACGCCGACAGAATTTCCCGATCGATATTACCAAGCTTCACCAATAAACACCATCAAACCCAATCTACCCGCATCGCTATTAATTTACGGCGGGAAAGACCACATTATCCAAGCTAAGTATGGCAAATATCTCGATCGCAGTTTGCGATCGCATGGAAATCGCACCGTGTTTATCGAAATTCCCTGGGCCGACCATGCCTTCGATGCGGTATTCTCTGGAGTAAGCAATCAGCTTGCACTTTACTACACCGAGCGATTTTTAGCATGGGAACTACTCAAGCAATAGCCCACGTTTAGGGTGTGAGAGGATGGGGAGGGGTGGGAGGATGGGGAGCTGATTTATTACCCACTATCCAATATTCACTATCCACTATTCACTATTCACTAAAACACTAGTAACCGTAGCTCTCGCAAGAGGTAAGTTCATCGTTGATGTTGTCCGAATTGCAGCTCGTAAACTTCATCTTCTTTTTCGGTGACGATCTTCAGATTCGATCGGGGATAAGCGACACATAATAGAGTGTAGCCCTGCGCTTGTAATTCTGGACTCACACCCATCCCATCGCCTTGTTCGACTTGTCCCTCCAATACTTGCGCCGCACAAGTAGTGCAAACTCCTGAGTTACAAGAAGTAGGTAGATAGATTCCCGCCGCGCCAGCAGCACGTAAGATCTGTTTATCTTCAGGAACTTCGATCGTGTGAATTTCTCCTTGATGATGGATCTCAACCGTATAAATTTGCGTCATGGATGATTATGCTGAGTGTGTCGAAATATTTGAGCAGATATTCTCCACTTTAACAATTTATGGTACTCGCGATCGTGTCTCAAATTCGGTTTCAGCTTCCCCGCGCTCTTCGATCTTCTCGCCTGCAATGGCGCAGCCGCTCGGTTAGTGCATCGCTGTTAAAATTTGGCAAAAATATCGGTATCGGATTGTTACTGGCGATCGGTACTAGCGGTTATTTATCGGCTAATATCGTTCAGGCGGCAATTTTCGATCGATCTGGGCAAAAAATACCCGATCGAGAAGTCAATTCCGATCGTGTTAACTGGCAAATGTTATCGACAGCCGCCGGACGCAAATATAATGGAGTCGGTTTAATCGATGTCGATTATGGAACGTGTACGGGGTTTGCCATCTCGACTGGTAGAAATCCTAATGCTCCCGCCTACGTGCTTACCAACGGTCATTGTCAGGGTAAAGCAGGTAAATTACCCGACGATCGTGAAATTATGGTCGATCGATCGACTAAAACGCAATTTACCGTTAATTACTTTCATGATTTTAAACCCGATCGGCTGACAATTCCCGTCAAACGCTTGGTTTATGGCACCATGAAAAATAACGATATTGCGATCCTCGAATTAGACATCACCCAAAGACAATTAAGCAAAGCCGGGATCGACGCGCTTCAAATTGCCCCCAAACCGCCAGTATTAGGCGAACCGCTGCTTGTCGTCGGGATTCCCGCTCAAGGTGTTAAAGACGAACGTAATTACCTCCACGCAGTCACCTGTCAAGTTGGAGAAATAGCCAATGTCAAAGAAGATATCTACAACTGGCAGCAATCGATTAGGCATAAATGTAGCATTGTCGGGGGAATGTCTGGATCGCCAATGATTTCGCTCAAAACTCGCCAAGTAGTGGGAATTATTAATACGGGTGTAAACGACAACGCCGCCACACAACCTCAGTGCAGTCTCAATCGCCCTTGTGAAGTCGGCAAACATGGCTTCGTGCAAACCTTTCCCCAAGAAAACTACGGGCAATTAGTCGATCGCATTCCCACTTGCTTCGATCGACGTGGTATCTTCGATCTCGATCGTCCCACCTGTCAATTAGAACGCCCCTCGACCCCAAAACCTAATACCTAATACCTAAAGCCTAAAGCCTAACACCTAAATACTAGTCATAATGACTCTGGTATGTAATAATGGGAGTTTTGGGTTAAGTATCAAGCACTAAGGAAATATATGTCCCGATATCGCGGACCGAGACTGAGAATTACACGTCGTTTAGGATCCTTACCGGGACTAACTCGGAAAGAACCACGTCGTGCATATCCACCAGGTCAACACGGTCAAAACCGGAAAAAGCGTTCTGAATACGCAATCCGTCTCGAAGAAAAGCAAAAATTGCGGATGAACTATGGAGTAACCGAAAAGCAAATGCTCCGCTACGTGCGGAAAGCAAGACGCGCAACAGGTTCTACCGGATTAGTTTTATTACAATTACTCGAAATGCGGTTAGATAACACTGTATTTCGACTTGCGATGGCTCCCACGATTCCAGGCGCACGCCAGCTAGTAAACCACGGACACGTCACCGTCAACGGACGTACTGTGGATATTGCTAGTTATCAATGTCGCGCTGGCGATGTAGTTGGCGTTCGCAACCGCGAAGCATCTAAGAAATTGGTAGAAGCAAATCTCCAATATCCCGGTTTAGCCAACACCCCCAACCATTTAGAATTCGACAAACCCAATTTAACTGGTAAAGTTACTGGACTAATCGATCGCGAATGGGTAGCTCTCCAAGTCAACGAGCTACTGGTTGTAGAGTACTACTCTCGCCAAGCGTAGAGATTCTGGATTTTGGATGGCGGCTGCATCCAAAATCTGTTCTCTTTAACTTAGGTTTTAGGTATTAGGTTCTAGGTTTGGTTTTCTAGATATCTAGCTAAAGCATCGCCAACATTCTCTTCTGGGCTATGAATCTGCGAACTGGGGTTATCGGTATGTACCTTGTCTAGATAGAGTTGTAAAGCTTCTTCATCTTCTCGATGCTGGAGTACATAATTTCTCAACTCGGCTTTAGTCATTATCGTCAAATTCTGTTTTCCGCTCATATAAACCGCCATTCTCCATTGCTTCTAATTTCAATTACAATCTCTTCGCCAGCGAGAATAACAACGTTGCTATTGCGAGTGTCTACAGACACTAAATTTATCGCTCGGTATTTACCTGTAAGTTCGCAGCAAAGTTCAAAACGTTTTATCGCTTGTGCGGTTGTATGACCCATCGATATATAATTCTTAGGATTAAAATTAATTTACCATAGAAGTATATCCTGACTAAAGTATTAACATAAACCGAATTTTTTAGCCGCCAATTTGAGACATAGTACGGTGATAGGTTCCAGTTTCGCTTCCAGATTCACGACCTTTGTAATTAATTTCGGGTTTGAGCGCGAGTAGATCTCGAACTTGCGATCGCAAGTCCTTGGTAGAAACACCATTTCGTAACGCAGTTTTCAGATCCAATTGTCCGGTTTCATTGAGCAAACACGGACGCAACCAACCATCCGCTGACAACCGCATTCGATTGCACCTGTCGCAAAAGCATTCAGACATTTGACTGATAAATCCGAGCGTTCCCTGTGCGCCGGGGATAGTAAATACATCCGCTGGGCCATTTCCCTGCACCTGCGCCTCGGTTAAACCCCACTTATCGCGAATTTGCTGGCGAATCGATTCCGAGGATATCCAACCGCGATCGCTAAATAGCTCATCGTTACCGATCGGCATAAACTCAATAAAGCGGACATGCCACTGTTTGTCAATACTCAAAGCCGCTAAATCTAATACCTCAGCATCATTTACACCCGGTATCACCACCACATTCAACTTGAGCGGTGTAAATCCAGCACGATCGGCGGCTAAAATCCCATTCCAGACCTGTTGCCAGCGCGATCTGCCATCAGTGCCAACGATGCGATCGAAGGTAGCTTCATGAAGCGAATCGAGGCTGATATTTACCCGTCGGAGTCCGGCTCTGTATAAATCTTCCGCCATCCCCGCCAGCAAAAAAGCATTAGTCGTCAGCGATAAATCTTGAGTCTCTGGTAGACTGGCGATCGAGCCAACTATATCGACAATTCCCTTACGTAATAACGGTTCGCCCCCAGTCAACCGAAAACAGTTGAAACCTACCGGAATAAATACTTCCCGAATTAGAGTCAATAATTCATCATCAGTCAGCAGTTGCTGGCGATGGAGATATTCTAGTTCGGCTCCTTCGGGCATACAATACTGACACCGAAAGTTGCAACGATCGATGAGGCTAATTCGTAAGTAATTTACCTGATTCATCTTTATATTGTGCCCGATCGGAGCGGGGAGCGGGGAGATGGGAGTAAGAAGTAAGAAGTAATAAGTAAGAAGTAATAAGTAATGACTAGATGGGGATGATTTGCGATTAAATACTAGATTGTTGAACGGCTAGATTGAGATCTTGATGCAGTTGGAGATTTTCAGCGCGATCGGTTGTTACCTCAATTATCGCACTGCGACGAGCTGATAATGCTTGCTGGTAGTCCCGAATTAAATCATCCCGCTGTTGAGGATGATAATAATCTAACTCAAACATGGCTGCTGCATGGCAAAAATTCAACCCATGTGGGGTACCAAAATAAGTATCGAAGATTTGGGTAGATTTAGCGATCGGTAAAAAAGAAAAAATACCACCACCGTCATTATTAATAATAACGACAATTACAGGCTGAGAGTTTCCCCGCAATAATGCCAAAGAATTTAAGTCGTGTAAGCTCGATAAATCTCCCACGATTGCCGTCACGGGAGCCTGTAAACCTACAGCAAAGCCA
The DNA here is from genome assembly GCF_025361915.1 of Chamaesiphon sp. GL140_3_metabinner_50. Taxonomy (GTDB): domain Bacteria; phylum Cyanobacteriota; class Cyanobacteriia; order Cyanobacteriales; family Chamaesiphonaceae; genus Chamaesiphon. The sequence goes on along the minus strand of NZ_JANYJC010000332.1, from coordinate 1,921 downwards.
GTCGCTGCGGCGATCGCACCCTCAATCCCACTCGTCCCCCGATTCGCCCCGACTCGCAGACTCAATGACTGAGAATCTTCAGTAGCTGCACCGACACCAAACATATCTAAATCGCGAATCGGCATACTATTCGACACCCACAAGCCATGTTGACTGGGGATAAGTTCGGAGATAGTTCGAGCGATGAGTGGTTCGGTTAATTTCGAGGTTTTTAAAAACTTAGCGGCTGTAACGCCGATTCTATCTGAAGCAGATCGTAATTTCTGCACCCATGTTGACGGGGAGAGCTGCGGTAACTGCTGACATAATCGATCGCATATATAGGTAATGTCAGACTCGATTCTGAGCGATACTAGATGAATAGGATCGTAACGATCGGGATTATTCGCGATCGCCATATAATTTGTCGGTGGATGTTTCTCGATCCATTTAAACCACTGCGACGAGACAATTTTCGTCCCAATTTGGACTATCGTATCGACCTGTTCTAACTCTACAGCGATATCTGTTAGTAATAATCGATCGAAGCAATGAATTAAATTTGGGAAATCCTGACGCAATCTCAACCCCGACTGCACATCGGCAAATACTGCCCAATTTAACCGTGCTGCTAGTTTTATTACCTCCTGAATTTCTGCTGGAGATTTTAACTGTCCGACGAATAGAATACCCTTATCGGCGGATGCGATCGTTTCAACCAGAGACTCAATTTCATCAGTAGCCGGAATAGTTAATTTATTAGCATAACGAGTATATGGAGATCGATTATCCTTCCATCTACCCAGACTCGCAGGTATTTCTTCAGGCACATCTGTAGATCCAAAAGGCTCACGAAACATACAATTGAGATGCACCACTCCGCCTGGAGCTTGTCGCGCTTTAGATACAGCCAGATCGATCGTCGTCAACACCACATTGGGGTTAATTTCGGCTGTAGGGCAAGGTAAATCGAATTGCCAGTTTGGGTAATCGCCATACAAATTAACCTGGTTAATGGTCTGATTTGCCCCCGTCTGGCGCAATTCCGGCGGTCGATCGCTAGATAAAATAATCAGCGGAATATTATCGATCGATGCTTCAATAACTGCGGGTAAGTAATTCGCTGCCGCCGTACCAGAAGTACAAATTAACACCGCTGGATTGCCAGTAGCACGCGCATACCCGATCGCATGAAAACCCGCCGCTCTTTCGTCTAAGCAGATGATTTTATTGGCTCGTTGATTTTGAGCTATCGCTACAGTTAATGGTGTCGATCGAGAGCCAGGAGAAATAACAAAATAATCGACACCATTTCTGATTAGTTCTTCAACAATTAAATATCCCCAGAGTTGATTCATCGAGAATTACCCCCCAACCCCCCTTCTAAAGGGGGGCTTTTTCAGACCCCTTGCCTTAGCGGTAAGGGAAGGCTTTTCCGGCTCCCTCCCCTTATAAAGGGGAGGGCTGGGGTGGGGTAATTCTCGCAAAGCACAAATCATCTGTGCAATTGACTCAATTACAGCATCCAACTCTTCATATACCTGCTGATTTGTAAATCTTAAAAATCGAATTCCAGCAGCTTCAATAGAAGACTGTCGCTCTGAATCGTAAACTTCTGCACCATCACGAAAATGACTCTCACCATCTATTTCTATTGCTAGCTTAATTTCTACACTATAAAAATCAATGACAAAAGCCCCCACACTATACTGTCTTCGCAATTTACAATCTTCGACTTGTCTACCTTTCAATCTTGCCCAAACTAACTGTTCGGCGGGTGGCATATTATTCCGAAGATGTTGTCGCTTATCTTTTTCGGAGGTTTTATTATATAGTTCCGTCATTGCTCAAATCTGTTGAGATTTTAGAGTTGCTGCATAGATCTTTACCCCACCCCAACCCTCCCCTTATAAAGGGGAGGGAGCCGGAGAAAAGCCCCCCC
>NZ_JANYJC010000248.1 GCF_025361915.1 Chamaesiphon sp. GL140_3_metabinner_50 | reverse complement strand
TTTATTATTTATGTCGATCGAGTCGCTGGCTTAATCTGTGCCAAGCACTATAGTAATGCGATCGACGATCGTGGTTTGGCAGTAGATCCCGAAACTGGTAAAGTTATCCCCGCCAAAGGATCGGTTGCACGCACGAGCGATCTCTTATTTACCGGACGAACTGCCAAGGAATTATGCGTTAAATTAATCGAGCAAACTCAACCTTGTCTGGTGAGTATGTTCGATCATGCCGCTTATTTAGGGCGAGAATTCATCCGTGCCGAAATTGCTTTGCTATCTGGTGCCGAATATATCCAAGATTAGAATCTGTTGTCACTCGTCAGTAAGTACGATTAAAAGTAGTGGTTAATGGTTAGTGTCAAAGTACTAAATATTACCTGCACATAACCAATAACCAACAATCGACTCTAACTTTGGTTTTGATACCACCACCAAGTTGCCATCGGAATTACCGTTGCAACGATCAGTAGTCCAATCACAATCGTCAGAAAATTCGTGCGATTGGCTTCAGTTTCTTCGGCTTTAAGATAAGTTCTGCCAACTTCTGGAGTTGAAATTACGACTGGCGGGCCAGGATCGGCTTTCCCTGATAATACCGCAACCAGTCGATCGGTAGCATCTGTAAATGCCTGATTGTATTTATTACCATTCCGCAAGGGTGCTGGCATGGTTTCCGCGATGATACTGGTAGCAATTGGCTCTGTGAGTAGCGATTTAACCTCAGTGCCAGTTTGAATACCAATGGTGTTGGTGACATTATCCAGCACAATTAGAGCTTGATTGGCTTGTTCTTCTGGGGTAGCAAACCATTTTTTGAAGAGTTTATCTGTAAAAGTTTGAATTGTTTCACCATAGTCGAGCCGATGAATGGTGACAAACCGGACTTCTTTGCCAGTCTGCTTGGCAAGCTGTTCTAAGGTGCCTTTAACCGTACCCTTAGTCGATAAGCTCAACACTTCAGCTTTATCGACAACCCAAGTCGGTACCCCAGCCGAGACAACGGGGATTTCATAAATAGCAGTAGCCTGAGCGGGAAGAGCGAAAATTCCGATCGAAAGCGTCACGACGACGATCGATAATAAGAGTCGATTGAGATAAGAACGAATATATGACATAGAATTGAGAGCGAATATCTGTTTTAACTTTAGCAGAATCACCCCTACCCTAAATTTTGAGGGCATTTTTTCTTCAAAGTGACAACAATTTTCGACTAAATTACATAAATTTTTATGACACGCTACGATGTATACGGACTTGGTAATGCGCTCCTCGATGTCGAATGTGAAGTCGAACCAGAACTATTAGAAGAATTAGGCATCGACAAAGGGGTAATGACACTGCTCGATGAAGCTAGCCAGAACAAAATTTTAGAGCGGCTCGGTAATTATGCCACCAAACGCACTTGTGGCGGCTCTGGAGCTAATACGATCGTCGCTGTGAGCCAATTTGGTGGTAAAACTTTTTACTCGTGTAAAGTTGCCAAAGACGAACCTGGCGCATATTACCTTCAAGATTTACTAGCATCTGGGGTCGATACCAATCTCAAATCTCATCCACCCGAACCGGGAATTACGGGTAAATGTCTGGTTTTTGTCACTCCAGACGCAGACCGCACCATGAATACCTTCTTGGGTATTTCTTCAGGGTTATCAGATCTCGAACTAGTCCCCAATGCGATCGCCGACTCGGCATATACTTATATTGAAGGCTATTTAGTTACAGGCGAAAATAGCAAACAAGCCGCAATTACAGCCAGAGAAATTGCCACAAATGCGGGTCGCAAAGTTGCCCTCACCCTCTCCGACCAAAATATGGCAAAGTTCTTCAGAGCCGGACTCTTAGAGATGATTGGCTCTGGAGTCGATTTATTATTTGCTAATGAAAGTGAAGCCTTGGAGCTGGCTGAAACTCAAGATTTAACTATCGCGATCGAGTACCTAAAAACCATTTCCCAGACTTTTGCGCTTACCCTCGGTGCTAAAGGTTCGTTAATTTTTGACGGTACCACATTAATTGAAATTGCACCTTTCCCCGTCAAAGCGATCGATACTGTCGGAGCTGGCGATATGTATGCTGGTGGCTTATTGTACGGCATCACTAACGGCATGGACTGGGAAACCGCCGGGAGATTGGGTTCGATGGCTTCGTCTCGACTAGTGACCATTCCTGGCGCGCGGATGAGTACGACAGATTTGCAATCTTTGTTATCGGCAATTAAGCGTAGCTAGTATTATGCTGTCCGATCGATCTAGATCGACCTGTAGAAGACCTAATCTAGCCACTTCATCATCAGGGCATAGAAATATGCTCTGACTTTGTAGTAATAACGGCATTGACTTTTCACGCAACTTACCAGTAATATGGCTGAATTAGGACAAAGACTTGACAATTGCGCTTGCGTGACATAGATTACTGTGTTAGTAAAGCACAGTACATCGCAGTCAATCTCTTTAAGCCCCTTTTTCTCTTGGTTTCAGGAAACTTCCCAGCTTTTTACAGACAGATTACTATGAAAATGACAACTCGTTCGCTCATCAACGGTGTAGCCGTCGGTGGACTTTCCACGATCGCATTAAGTTTTGGTTCGGTCGGTCAGGCACAAGCAGCCACAATTTCGACATTATTTAGCACTGGTTTTAATTCCGCTGGCACTCTCGGTGCAGGTAACGATGCTAACTACACCCTGACAGGTTCTAGCTTTGGTGCGGCTCCTCGTGCGATCGCGATCGGTACCTTCCCTGCTACCGTATATAACAGTGTGCCTGCTGGTCAAGGCGATGATAACAAATCTGCTTGGATCGGTCCCAACAATGATGGCTTACAAGATATTGCTGGTACATATACTTACTCCACTAGCTTTAATTTGAGCGGATTAGTCGCCAGTACTGCTAGTATCCAAGGTAAATGGAACACCGATAACTCTGGTCTTAAACTTATTCTCAACGGTGTTGATGTCGCGGCTACCAACTCTGGTTTTGGTACTGGATTTAGTACCTTTAGTTTGACTAGTGGTTTTAATAGCGGTAACAATACATTAGCGTTTGTCGTAAATAACGCCCCTAATGGCGATCCTATCAATCCTACTGCTCTACGCGTAGAATTTACTAGTGCTACCGCCGATCTCCAGCCTACTGGTACTGAAGTACCCGAACCTTCCGATCTTGCTGGAACTGCTTTTGCATTCGGATCTGTCGTGCTGTTGAAGCGCAAATTCGGCAAAAAACAAAGTATTTCTAAATAGATAGTTAAGTTAACTAAAAACCTGGCTTCTAAGTAGAAGCCAGGTTTTTTTTGATATCTTTGGCAGCAAAATTATTTGGCTGCTAACTCAACCCCGAACACTTGGGCAAAGACTTTATTTACCTTGTAGCCAGAATCGATCGATTCGAGTGGATCTTTGCGAAGGCGATGGCGCAGACACAATGCGATGATCCGGCTGATATCATCCAGAGTCACCTCTGTCCGCCCTTCAAAGGCTGCTAAAGCTTTAGCCGCGCGATTGGTAACG
>NZ_JANYJC010000208.1 GCF_025361915.1 Chamaesiphon sp. GL140_3_metabinner_50 | reverse complement strand
GATCCAACGATCTCAGAGCGAAACCCTCAATCCTGGCGTGAAGTTAGCTGGTAGTTCTAACGAAGAAGGGGGTTTAGATCTCGACTTAGTAATTAAAGCCATCCAGCGAAGATGGTGGATTCTGGCGATCGCCTGTGTCTTCACCAGCGGGGCGATGATGGTCTTAGGCAAGACGAAACCACCAGCATATGAAGGCAGCTTCAATATCTTAATCGAACCCGTTACAGCCGAAGGTCAGGTTGCCTCAGCCATTAATAACGGCGATCGAACTAGTAGTTCCGATGGCGATTTAAGCAGTGCCCAATCTTCAAAAACAACTCTGGATTATCCCACTCAAATTCAAATTCTGCTCAGCGATAAAATCTTAAATCCAGTAGTTAAACAACTTCAAACTACCAATCCTAAAATTTCGTACGAATCCCTGCGGGAATCTTTAACGATCGATCGACTCAAAGACCAATCAGAAACCAAAATTCTCAAAGTTAACTACCATTCTACTTCCGAAGCCGAAACCCAAAAAGTACTCAAACTGGTTGCCGATACTTATATTCAATACAGTCTCCGCGAACGTCAAACTAACGTCCGACGGGCGATTCAATTTGTCGATACCCAATTACCCACAGTCAAAAATCAAGTTCGCGATCTAGAATTAGCACTCCAAAAATTTAGGGAAAAACATCAGCTCATCGATCCCAGTACGCTCGGTACCCAACTCGGTACCCAAACCAGCAGCACCCGCCAAGAGCAATCGACAACTCAAGTCGAACTCGCCAAAGCCAAACAACTCTATAAATCGCTCGAACAGCAAATTCAACTCCAACCCAACGGTGCAGAAGCCGCTTCCGTACTCAGTGAAGCACCCGGATATCAACAATTAGTCAAACAACTGCGAGAGCTAGATGCAGAGTTACAGATTCAATCGGCAGAATTAACCGAGGAGAATCCTAAAATTATTTCACTGCGAGCCAAACGGGCTAATTTATTACCCCTACTCAAGCAAACAGCTAAGTCTACTCTAGGTAGCAGCCTGTCTGGAAGCATTCCCAACGCTCAGTCGCTCCCCTATCAAAATGCCCTGCGTCAAGATCTCAGCAAGCAATTAATTGCCGCCGCGACTCAAGTAAAAGTTTTAGAAGCCAAACTTACCAGCCTCAATCTTGCCAGTCAAACCCTATCTGGCGAAACGGGTCAACTTCCCATTATTTCTCGTCAATATGAAACCCTTCAACGACAATTAAAAATTGCCACCGAACGCCTGAGTAAGTTTCTCCAAAAACGCGAAGAATTGACGATCGATGCCGCTCGTCAAGAGGTACCGTGGGAATTAATTGCTGTACCTTCAGTTAGCTCGACTGCCTCTTCTGGAATAGCCAAAGATCTGGCTCTCGGTGGAATATTAGGCTTATTAATTGGGGCGGGAGTAGCTCTAGCTGTAGATAAAATGAATAATGTCATTTATTCACTCAAAAACTTACGCGAAGAACTCGACTTGCCAATTTTGGGGATGATTCCCAATCGCGAAGACGAACTCAAAGTCAACGATACACCCGTTAGCCAAGCGAAACGGACTATTTCTGCCATCCATAAAAAAGAGTCGATTAGTGTCAACAATCGCTATCGATTTTCACCATTTATCGAGTCTTTCCGCGCTCTCAATTCTCAAATTAGATTGCTGAGTCCGGATGCGCCGATTCGATCGATAGTTATCAGTTCATCATTACCCGATGAAGGCAAGACAACAGTCGCAATTCAGTTGGCTCAAGCCGCAGCAGCAATGGGTCAGCGGGTATTACTCGTCAATGCCGATCTTCGCAAACCTAGTTTACAAAATTTAGTCGATCGCAACAATCGTACCGATCTAATTCATGGTTTGACAGATATCATTGCTGGTAATTCTAAGCTAATGGATACAGTCCAACTCCTCCCCGGCGAAGAAAACTTATATATTCTCTTGTCTGGTTCGATCTCCCTCGATCCGACGAATATTTTAAGTTCCAAACGGATGAAAGATTTAATGAAAACTTGCGAACGGAATTTCGATCTCGTAATTTATGATACCGTACCGCTTAATTTTGCCGATTCACTTTTACTAATTCCCCATACAGATGGATTATTAATAGTATCGCGGCTCGGTCGAGTGCATCGCGAAGTATTGCGACAATCGATCGAAACCCTAGCAGTATCGAAAGTAAATGTGTTGGGTTTGGTCGTAAATATGGTCGCCGATCCTCAATATGCCACTAGTGCATATTATTCACCGACGGTAGTACCTGTCTAGAACCCAGCTAAAGGTAGCTAATCGCAAGGGCATGGAGTTTACACCCCATGCCCTTGCTAACATTTAGATTGTTGCCCTTGTGCTAGGACTGAACCTTGACTGTTGCAGGAACTATGTCTAGTTCGGGGGCATCATGCGCCATCCCGTTGCCATTACCCTGCTCTCGATCGAATTTGGTTTTGGCGACGGCAATCCCAAATATATACAGACCATATATCGGCTTGGCTAGGACATCGGCGAGCGTATAACCGAGTTGCACTCCAAATTAAACGGTACGCCAGTGAGGGTATAAACGCCATTCTGTAAGCTGTAGGCTGCACCCCAACTGTCGAAGATCCGGAAGTAGTGATAGCCAGCGATGCTAACTAAGACCGCCGAAATGACTAATGCTAACCGATATTTCTGTGCTACTTGTGCTTGAGCACTCAAGAAAAATAGGGCGGAGCCAAACATCGCTGGAATCGCCAATGAGAAAGCGTTATAAATTAAATTGAACTGGCTAGTTGACAAAGACCGAGCTGTTGACAACCGACTGGTATTGTCTTCATTCAGCAATCCTAAAATTACCAAGTCTGACAGCGAGGAAGCTAATTGAAAAGTTGGAGTCATTTTTACTTCTCTATCCTCTCGAATCTTACAAATGATCTCCAACTATCGGCTAAGTTGCAAAGAATGGAGAAATCCGAGTTTATCTAATACCTTGGCGATCGCTTCAGTGCGACTTCTGACATTAAGTTTAGCGTAAATATTTTCTAAGTGCTTGCGGATCGTACTAGCATGAACGCTCAATTGAGAGGCGATCGCTTTATTATCTTTGCCCTGAATTACTAATGCTAATACCTCAGTTTCTCGTTGGCTCAATCCTAAGAATGCTAATGAATTTAATGAGCAGCGGATTTGTTCTTCTAAAATTAATATATATCGTCCTAACGGTTCGATAACTAACCGAATTGTTAATTCCCTCCCGTCCTGTTGAATTCTCAACGACAAACAAGTTTTGAGATCGATTGCGTCACTCAAACAACTAACTCGATACTTGACCCACGACCACAAATGGTCTGGAAGTCTTGCAGAGCAAGTAGATGTTGTGAAATAGCTCGACAGCCAAGTTGAGGCTTGAGGCGCAATCGATTGGATTCTACCTTCACTATCTAAGACAATCGCACCAAGATCGTGTAAATATTGCTGCACTCGATCGCGATCTTGTTGTAATTGGTGATACTGTTGAGCGTTATTATATGCTTGGGATAAGTGCGGGCGCAATAGACTCAGTACCAGTCGATCGCGCTCGGTAAACTTACCCCACTGGCGATGCATTGAAAACCCCACCAGAATTGGATCTATTTGGATCGGTTCGAGCGAATTAACAGCATTAATATTTGGCAAGAAAAATACCATTTGGTCTTCTGTATCGAGCAGTCGTAAAAACTGCTGATAAAGTCCCTCCAAACTGTGTAATTTTTGCCGAGTGATAAAATCAGAGATTTTATGAACGCCATCGAGCGTTAGTGGCATCTGCTGGGCGATGGGATGCTCTCCAAAATGTTGCTGCATCACCTTTTCCATTGCTGGCGTAAAGCCCAAAAAGTCTGGCAAAAAGCTAGACGAAATTTGCCGCGTCCGCAGGTTAGTAAGATGAAATTCTGGAAGATCGCCAGGAACCAAGCGATCGACGATTGTCAATGCATTTACACCAAAAGTGTCGAGATTTTGGAGGGTATAAAGTTGCTGAATACCCAAGTGAAGGTGTGCTGTCTGTGCGATCGAAAGTTCCATAAATCTCAACTGCAATAGTGAGATGGCTAATTTCTAAACTAACCCACAATTTTGGCATGTACTACCTCAGCAGTAGAAAAATTTGTAATTCTTAATCTATCTAAAACACTCAAAGCTGTTTTCGGCAAAGGTTTTCAGGCAATTAATTAGGTACACACACGCGATCGCCATCTGGGTCAAATGACGAATTGATTCTTTCCTACCAGCAATGTAGCATTTAAATGGTTCTTCACGAACTAAAACTCACAGCTTTATAGCGCAACATCGAGTGTCACTATTGGCACTCGATTAAATCGTTGGCAGAGCCTCTCTGCAAGAGAATCGAACTTCTACCTCTGGTCACTCGCTTATGTTTTCGCACCTTACAGATTGGGAATTATCGGTCTATGGCATGGTCATCGCCCTATTTCTGATTAAACCAATTCCCCTTTTTACGCCAAATTCGCACCCAAAAGTCGCTCGCTCTACAACAGGTCAAAGCCAAGTCACGCATACTCATTGGCGATCTCCAACTATCGGCTAAGTGGCAAAGAATTTAATAAGCCCAGTTTTGTCAATGCCTGCGCGATCGCTTGCGTGCGGCTCTCTACGTCCAGTTTGCTATAAATATTTTCTAGGTGTTTACGAACTGTCCCTGGATGAATGCTCAGTTGCATCGCGATCGCTTTATTATCTTTACCCTGCATCATCCAATATAAAACCTCAGTTTCGCGATCGCTCAATCCCAATATTTCTAGAGAATTTAACAAATATAGATCTCGTTCTTCAAATATCAGTAAATATCGATCGCCAGGTGGTTCGATGACTAATCTAATTACTAATTCTCGCTCGGCATGTTGAATTCGCAATGGCAAACAAGCCTGTTGTAGGTTGTTTGGGTGTTTGAGACAATTTACTCGATACTCGACCCACGATCGCAATAGATCTGGAAGTTGCTGAGAGCAAGTGGGTTTTTTAAAGTAAGTTTCCAACCAAACCGAAACTTGTGGTGCCATCGATTTTACCCGTCCCTGAGTATCCAAAGTTACCACGCCCAGACAATCGAGAGACTGCTGAAGTTGGTTGATATTTTGTTGCAATTGCTGATATTTTCGCGCATTGCGATGTGCCTGATACAAGTGAGGGCGCAGTAAATTGAGTACTGTACGATCGCGTTCGGTAAAGTTGCGCTGAGGACGATGTAATGCAAATCCGACCAGGTTTGCTTCGGCTTGTAAAAGTTTGACCCAACTCAAGGGATGAGGATTGAGGAGAAACAAAAACATCTGGTCTTCTGTATTCAACGGTCGCAAAAACTGCTGATAGATTCCGGCGCGGCGATGCAGTTGTTCCTGAGTGACAAAATCGGAAACCTTGTAAACTCCCGCGAGCGTCTGTGGCATGTGCTGAGTAATGGGATGTTCGCCGGAATATCGATTTGCCGCCCATTCTAGTTCGGGGGTAAAGCCAGGAAAGTTGGGTAAAAAGGTAGACGAAATTTGGCGCGTTCTGACATGAGTGGAATGGAACACTGGCAGATCGCTAGGAACGAGCCGAGACACGATCGACAGCGCATTTGTACCAAAAGTATCGAGAGCATGGAGGGTATAAAGTTGCTGAATACTGTGGTTGAGTTTCTGCACATCATCACTCGACAAAATTTCCATATGCTCACACAACAATGCTCGAATGAAGTACCTCTGAAGTAACCCACGATTTTTGTAGCGGTTTCAGGCGATCGTCATCAAAATTTAAAAAACTTTACGATTGTCTGGGTCAAATGACGAATTGATTTTTTCATACCCACAATATATCCTCATAGCAAACATACAGGATTGAAACAGGCAATGAAATCAGCATCTTTAGCAATATCAGCAACAAGTTTCCTGCGAGCTAAGCTGGCGATCGGTGGAATTGGTCTAATTACTGCATCTGTTGTCTCTATACCGATTGCGGCATCTGCTGCGGATCTCTATTTTAGTGACTTTAGCAATGGTACGATCGGAAAAATCACATCGCTAGGAGCTGTCAGTACTTTTGCATCAGGATTCAATAGTCCTAGAGGGATTGCGTTCGATGCCAGCGGCAATCTGTATGTATCAGATCAAAGTGCCGCTCGCAATAACAGCATTAAAAAAATCACCCCGTCAGGAAATGTCAGCACTTTTGTGTCTGGACTTGCCGATCCCGTTTTCGGTCTTGCCTTTGATGCCAGTGGTAATCTCTTCGCCGCCAATTACTTCGCTGACAATATTGAAAAGATTACACCGTCAGGAAATGTTAGCACCTTTGTATCTGGACTCCGTCGCCCCTACGATCTGGCGTTTGATGCTAGCGGCAATCTTTTTGAAACAGATTTCGATATACTAAGTGGTGCCCGCATTAACAAGATTACGCCATTGGGAAATGTTACTTCCAATCCAGGTAGCGCACTTTCGGCATTTACTGGTCTGGCAGTGGATTCCAGCGGCAACGCCGCACTCTCCGATGTCGGACGAAACATCATCATTAAATTCTCAACAACAACATTAGCGTCCACTGGCAGTATTAATGGTCTTTCTGGCGATCTAGCCTTTGATGAAAGCGGCAATCTCTTTGTAGCAGATTCCGGTAGGATCGAGAAGATTAACACATTGGGATCTGTCAGCACTTTTGCGACTACTGGAAATACACCTTTTTCGATCGCGTTTGCACCCACGCTGTCTACTCCCGCAGCAGTCCCCGAACCCTTTACAGTTGTCGGTACTCTCATCGGTGGGACGGCAGCATTGCGGATGAGAAAAAAGCTTAGATCGACTGCTAAATCATAGCTCGGTTCTTTTGCTGTAGATGCTACGAGCTAGCTCGAAAAACAGGGTTTATTGAAATAGGCGATCGAGTATCAGATTCGCTCGCTTTTTATTATAGATCGAGTAGCATCTATTCAGCAGGATGTTATTTATAAGAACGTTGGCTAAATTGGGCTAGCTCGAATTTTAGGGCTTCGGGGTGGAATTGCCATTGATGCGGGTGTTGGTATTCCCAGGCGGCGACGTGGGCGTATTCGGCATCTTGACGTTGGGCTTCGCCTAGTTCGGTTTGGGATTCCGTGCGGAAATGACAGCCACAGCTCTCTTGACGGTGGAGGGCATCGACGCACATTAATTCGCCGAGTTCTAGAAAATCTGCCACGCGCTGGGCGAGATCGAGTTCGGAATTGAGTGAATTAACGGTACCGGGAATTTTGACATCTTGCCAGAATTCTACTTGGAGAGCCTGAAGTTCGGCAATTGCCGACTTCAATCCGGCTTCGGTACGGACGATGCCACAATGCGCCCACATAATTTTCCCCAATCGCTGATGGAAGCTAGTGACGGTTTTGGTACCCCGAATGCAGATTAATCGATCGAGTCTGGCTTTAACAGCGGCTTCGGCTTGGCAAAATTCCGGACGATCGATCGAGATTGGCGACATCCCGATATCATTAGCTAGATAATTACTAATCGTCGCCGGAATCACAAAATAACCATCTGCCAAACCCTGCATTAATGCCGAAGCTCCCAGCCGATTGGCACCATGTTCGCTAAAGTTAGCTTCGCCCAGACAATATAATCCGGGGATGCTCGTCATTAGTTCGTAATCTACCCACAAGCCGCCCATCGTATAGTGTACGGCGGGATAAATCCGCATCGGTACGGTGTAGGGGTCTTCGCCAGTAATTTGGGTATACATGGCGAACAAATTGCCATACTTATTCTGAAATACTTCGCGTCCATCTCGTGCCAGAGCTGCGGCAAAATCGAGATATACAGCCCGTTTAGACCGCCCGACCCCAAAACCTGCATCACACACTTCTTTGACCGCGCGCGAGGCGATATCGCGGGGGACGAGATTGCCATAGGCGGGGTAACGACGCTCTAAAAAGTAGTCGCGATCTCGATCGGGAATTTCTGCCGCAGAGCGCGGATCGTCGAGGGTTTTGGGCACCCAAATTCGACCATCGTTTCGCAAACTTTCGGACATCAGGGTTAATTTCGACTGATGTTCGCCCGCGACGGGAATGCAGGTAGGATGAATTTGGGTAAAGCAGGGATTGGCAAATAGGGCACCTTGTTTGTGAGCTTTCCAGGTGGCACTAACGTTACTTCCCATCGCGTTGGTAGAGAGATAAAAGACGTTGCTATAGCCGCCAGAACATAATAGAACGGCATTACCAAAGTGTCGCTCTAACCCGCCAGTTAGTAAATTACGGGCGATAATGCCCCGTGCTTTGCCCTCAATCTGGACGATTTCGAGCAGCTCATGGCGGGTATACATGGTAATGTTGCCCAGTGCGACTTGCCGCTCTAGGGCTTGATAGGCACCGAGTAATAGTTGTTGCCCCGTCTGCCCCGCCGCATAGAAAGTGCGCTGTACCTGGGTACCCCCGAAGGAGCGATTGGCTAGCATTCCGCCATATTCTCGCGCGAAGGGGACACCTTGAGCGACGCAATGGTCGATAATTTTGGTGCTGATGCTCGCTAACCGATAAACGTTGGCTTCGCGCGATCGATAGTCGCCGCCTTTAATGGTGTCGTAAAATAATCTCTGGACGGAATCGCCATCATTTTGATAATTCTTGGCGGCGTTAATCCCGCCCTGTGCGGCGATGCTATGGGCGCGACGCGGCGAATCTTGGAAACAGAAGGCTTTAACTCGATAACCCTGCTCGGCGAGGGTAGCAGCGGCAGATGCACCAGCCAGCCCCGTCCCGATGACGATAATTTCGAGCTGACGTTTGTTCGCTGGGCTGATCAGCCGCGCGGTTTCTTGATAAGTTTGCCACTGTTGAGCCAGCGGTACGGCGGGGATTTTAGAGTGGAGCATGGCTAGTGAAGAGGGCGATCGGAATTGCAGCTAAACCTAATGGTACGACGATCGCCAAGATCGTACCAGCAACTGTGAGCCATTGTCGATATCGATCGGCGATACCCAATGTCACCATCGCACTCCGCCAGCCGTGGACTAAATGAGCCGCCACAGCCAGACAACCCAATCCATAAATAATTACTACCCACCACTGGTTCATCGTCGATTGCATTTGCGCGGATAAGTCAGCAGCAGCGGTACCTAGCAGATTTGGCAGCCAAAACTGATACAGATGAAGTATTAAAAATGCTAGCACGATCGCGCCCAAAAGCCCCATCCAGCGGGCGGGATCGAACGAAGTGCCAGCACTGACAGCATACGGCGTGCTGCGTTTCGACTGGTTGCCCAGAGTTAGCGATGCACCCTGCCAAATATGGACGATAAAGCCACCCCAGACTAATATTTCTAAACCATGCAGTCCCCAATTATGCCGCAATAGATCGGCAGTGCGATCGAATAATCCCCCGCCATCATTTGCTAAAATGGTCGCATTTAAACCGAGATGGACGATCAGAAATAGGGTTAGAAATAAACCAGTACCAGCCATAATGACTTTACGGCTAATGGAAGAGGTATGGGGGGTTGCCAGTTTCATTTCGGTTATTAATGCTTCGATCGAATGGATGATTACCGCATTATCCACTATCCACTATAACAATCCTATTTAATTTGTGAGAATTGAGATCTGGATGTTTTGAACCGCAGAGGCGCGTGAAGAGCGCAGAGAAAGAAAGAAGATCGGATAGCTTCTGATTTAGAATTGCTATATCCACTAGTAGCTGTGTTGTGAGGCACGATGTAAGATTATTCCAGCACTAATAATGACGATCGAGGTAATGACGATCGGGATGCCATTTCCCATTATCAGCAGTACTCCACCTAATATAACTTGACTGCCAACTATCGCGATAGTTGTGGGGATAAATCTTGCCCTCATTTGCCATGCTAATGCCGATAGATTGCACCACCCGAAAATCCAGATAAAATTTTCGGATTTAGATTGAATTTTGAGTAAATTGAGATTTGGATTTAGAGTGCGACGATCTGAACTCAAAGGTCGATCGATTAAAGTATCGGCATCGCCAATTAAAATTATTTTACCATTAAATAGATCGTTGAGTTGTGCTAAGGATAACTCTGTGACACTATCAGTTGTAATAGCAGTTAATCGATCGAATACCCGATTGTTTAACTTCCACTGACGCTCTGGTGAAGTAGTTGGTAAATATCGGGAGAGGCTACGATCTGTTATAAACACTTGCGGCTTGGCATTGCGTTCGATTTTTTCGATAGCAGCAGTTAATGTCTGCGGATTGTTTAATTTTCCTAATATTCTCAGCGGTGGTTTGAGTAAAATGATATTTTCATCATCAGATGGTTGAACCTGTGATAGTAGATCGATCGCAATATTGTCTAATCGATCGACAGGCTCGATCGATTTTAGACCCATACTCAAGCCAGCTAAAATTAGACTTAAACTTAAACTAGTCCATAATCTATATTTAGGCGCAGAAATAGCTCGACAGATCTTGCCAAAATAATTGGGGCTAGATTCAGATTTAGTATTGCCCCTAAAATCTTGCCAACTTACCGGATGACTGAGTGGATTATGAAATAAGACTGGGAGCCAACTAGAAAACCTCAGCCAAGATTCAGTAGAGATCGAGATCCGATCGCGTGCTAATTGAAAAGCTCTGACAAAATCTGCACCGTTACTATATTCAAGCAGTAATTTCTCTAAAAAATCTTGAGCGATCCGATTGGGAATTTCCGCCCGCATTACAATTAGGTAGGTAATGTTAACATCACTGAGTTGATGAGCGATGCCCAAACCACTACAACAGTTAAAAATTGCAATCTGCAACCCACAGGTAACTGCTTTTTTTACTTCAGTTTTGAGAGTACTAATTTCTAAAGATGTTTGAGCACTGAGATAAATAACTCCCTCTAACTCGCTTTCATATTCTACACTTTCTCCATGTCCGCTGATATAGAGAATATTCGGATCGTCTATATTTAATCGATCGACAACAGCTTGAGCAGAGGTAGTTTCAAATGGTTTAAGATTGACATCTGGCAGCGATTTTAAGCACTGCAAATCGCGATCGAGGTTTAATAGCGGATCTGTCCCGAATAGAGCCAGGATATCTACCTTACCGTTGGGCACAACGAGCGGATTACTAACATCAGTATTCTCAGGATTGCTAAATACTTCTACCGCTAATGGATAATCGGTCAAGAAATTCCATAAATACCAGGGTAATTGCCAGATCGATCGCTGTGAAGCCTGAATAATAATTGTAATTTCTTCATTAATATTAAGCTTCGTTCGCAACGATTTTTCAATGCCAGCAAACTCACTGCGATCTAGCCATTTATTTAATTCTATTTTAAGCCGATCGTGCAGATTTCGTAAATCTTGAATCGAAACATTAGTAATGGCTTGCTCTGCAAATTTTACCCCCCGATGCGGCTCATCCCGATTCAGCCGTACGATCTCTTTATATAACAACTCCCACTGATTTAGGGATGACTTTAAATCTGGTGCGGCTGGTAAGCTACATAGATTTTGCCACGGCTGGAGATTGTCACCTTGAAGTTCGATATTAACAGAGCTAAAGCCAGAGTCTAGATCGCCATTGCCTAATTTAATGATAATTTTTTTCATAGTAAGATCCGAGCGGTTTAAACTACAAAACGTTCGATTGCTAGCAAACAATTTAGCTGTAATTGGATGCTAAATTCTGTTCCCACCGAGCAGGTGAAAGATGGTAACTGAATATAATCATCATTATTTCTAGCTACTACTGTGCGTAAAATCGCCCCGTTTTCATCTAGATAACTCAATTGCAATTGCGGCGGAATAATTCGTTCGTCGCTACCTGGATGGATCTGGACTAATACTCGCATCTCCCCATCGGGTTGGGCGACAATGCCGACTAGCAACACTACGTTGTGTTGCATCAACTCCATTTGAAGATTAATTAACTTCGATCGATCTACCGTACCATTACTTTTGACGATTGCTGGTTGGTAATAATTTCCCCATCCACTCGCAGTGGCATTACTAAATTTAGCTTGCAGCCAATCGGACAAACTAAAAGTAGGCGCGGGTGTCTGTGCGAGGGCTGCTTGTTGCAATCGGGTTTGATATAATTGGTTGCGAAGATTGGGATTATTAAGAATGCTTCCCCATTGGGAAAATGCAATTTTAGTCCGGGGTGAATAGAGAGATGGCGTACTTAATTGGTGAATTAATTCGATCGCACGATCTAAATTTAAATCGGGTAATTCTGGGGTAGCCACCACTTCATTAAGATTTAACTCTTGCGCCATCCATAATATATCCAGATTGGCAACTAATCGCTCGGTGGGCAGACTGTAAGTGCGATTGTGAGTATTATATTCACCCTGTTGTTTGAGAGTGCGGTGAGAGGTAAATCCCCAAATATTCATCAATTTGGTATCGAGATCGATCTGGACTGCGAGATAATAATCGCCAGCTAAATTAGGTAAATCTACCCATTCTTGTGGTACGCAGATTTCGTCGCGATCGAGTGTATCGGTAGGAATTAAAATTAGTCTAGTTTTACCAATCTCAATCGCACAACCATTAACAACATCCCAGAGAGAATGCATTTCAGCATCTGAACTAGGGGTATAATCTATCTCCGATGCTGTCAACCACGCTCTAAATTTATGCAGGCATAATTTGTTCGATCGGGCATAGTTTAAACCAGCCCGATTAGAATAAAGCTGCGGTAATGGTTCGGTAATTTGGAGATCGGTATCGGTAATTTCTAACCAAATTGTCTCTCGATCTATTTGGTTTATTCGTTCTAAATTCAACATATTTAGATGCTTACTACCGAGTAGTAAATAAAAGATTTATATATTATTTATGTAGGGAGTATCCTACTTTTTAAAATAGCCCTCTCCCTCAGAGCTACGGTGTATACACAAGTCGGATAGACTTCGTTTTGAGATCCCAATCCCCCAACCCCCTTTCCAAGGGGGCTTTAAAAGTCCCCCTTGGAAAGGGGGATTTAGCGGCGGTTTTATTCGGGGGTTCCCCCCGAATAAAAAACCGACAAGACAGGGGGATTCCCACCAATTTCGCTTCGAGCAAGAGATGTCGGTACGCGGTAGCCCTCAAAGAAAGAGACTTTGAATCTGGCTCCCTTCTCCCTCAGGGAAAAGGGTTGGGGATGAGGGCAATTAATCGATGCTAACTTTTGACATTAACATTCCAAATAATCTTATTTAATTGACGATCGCTATACATTTTATTTGCCAATACTAACAACTCCGAACTCCATAATGATTGATTGAGGTACTGAGGATTCTTGAGATGTGGATAGCGACTTAAAATTGGTTTGGCTAAGAGAATTGCTTCATCAACTTTACCCTGACTGTACAGCACGCTAGCGATCGCTAATTGAGATTCATAGTTTGTACCTGGATTAAGTTTTAATGAGCGGTTCCAGTTAGACATGGCATTTTCAATTTCACCGAGATCGTATTGAAGAAAGCCCAAATTAGTATGTTTACTAGATGCGATCGCCGTCGAGCGATTGTCTAAATTAATCGCGTTCATTCGATCTCTGGCGGCTTTAGCCTGGGGCAGATTATTTTGTTTGACATAAATTTTACCCATTAATGAATGAGCTGCTACTGAATAAGGAGATGCTTGTTTTGGGTCTAGTTTTAAAGCTGTATCGATCGCGATCGATGCTTCGGCATATTTGCCAAGTTTGTAATATACGCGCCCTAGTCGTAGATAGTTAAGTGTAGATTTAGGATCGAGTTGTAGAGTAGTATTATAATCTGCTAATGCCAGATCGTATTTACCCTGCTGAAAATAGCTACTACCTCGATCGCTAATATATTCAGCTTTGTCAGTCGGAGCTTTTTCGAGTTGAATTGCCAGTTCTAGATCCTGCATAGCTCGATCGTATTGTCCCAAACTACTATAGGCAAGTCCTCGCGCTCCATAACGTTCTGCTAATGGCTGAAGTTTAATTGCTCGATCTAGATCCTTAATTGAATTAGTCAGATCGCCACTCAGGGAATACATTCTCGCACGAGATGTATATAGTTGACTTTCACTAAAAGACGGAGACTTGAGTTGAAGTGCTCGATCGATATCGAGCAGTGCTGCTGAATATTTGCCTAAAAATGAATAAGCTGTGGCGCGACCAAAATACGTCACACCTTCATTTGGATCGAGAGCAATTGCGGCTGAAAGATCGGTAACTGCTTCGGAATATCGATCGAGTCGGACTTTAGCTACGCCCCGATCTCGATAAGCATCAGCATTTTTGGGGTCTAATTTTAGTACTATATTAAGATTGGCAATCGCTTCAGTATATCGCTCTAAATTTTGATTTACCCAACTTCTAGCTATATAAGCAGAAATCTGCATCTCTCGATTATCGATTTTAGGAAGATCGAATGTGAGTGATTTCTGCCAATCGGCTTGAGCCTCAGCTACTTTACCGACTGCTTGATAATATTTTCCGCGCTCGGCATAGGCGGGAATTAGATAAAAGATCGCTGCATTTTCAAAGTTAGGATTTATTTCTGCTTCGAGTAATTCAATATATTTAGTCTCATTAGCAATTGCAACTAAATTATTACCAACTCGACTATAAATTCCGGCTCGTAAATGATATGCAAAACCATAAGTTCGATTGAGTTCGATCGCTCGATTGGAGTCAGCAAGTGCCGGGGCATAATTTCCGGCGATAAAGTATTTTAGAGAGCGGTTGCTGTAAGCAGAAGCTAAACTTTTTAAGTCATTCGATTGAGTTAATATTTCAATCTGGCGACTAAGATCGGCTACGGATTCGGGTTTCCGGTTTAACTTCTCATAAATCGAACTCCGACTTCCATAGTAAGTAGCATCATCTGGTGCGATCTCAATCGCGCGATTATAATCTAGCAAAGCGGCTGGATAGCGATCTAACTTGGCGAGTAAGCTACCACGATTGATATAATTACGGGGATTTTCCGCATCGCTGACAATTGCCCGATTGTAGATTGCTAAAGCTTGAGGATATTCTTCTAGGCTTTTATAGATAGCAGCTAGTATAAGCTGTTCGTGTTTTGCTTGTGCTGGCTTACTCTGAGCATAGATGAATTCAGCTTTACCGCTAGCAAATAACTTTTTTGCTGTTTGATAATCTAGCTTTGACAAACTATTTTGATAGAACAATCGATAAGCATTGCCCCTATAAATATAAGCTTCAACTAATTGAGGTCTGAGGGTAATAATCGCACTTAAAGTATCGATAATAATCGGATCTTCAACTTTGTATAAATCTGAGACTGTCGCCATATACAACTGAACTGCATTAGGATTCCGTTTAAAGGTTTCTTTAAAGTCAGCAATACCCTGTTGCTTATTACCGCTTTGATAGTAGGCAATACCGCGATCGTAGTAGAAGTAAGGGTTGGGGCTGAGGGCGATCGCTTTATTGTAGCTAGTAATTGCGGCTGGAAAACGTTTGAGTTTAGTGAGAATATCACCTTTAATATCGTATAAATATGCCTCTTCTGCATCGAGTTCGATCGCTTTATCGATCGCACTCAAGGCAATCGCATAGTCGCCATTATAGATAGCCTTGAGACTCTTCTCACGCAATGCCGAAATGCAGACAACTTGATATTCACGACAAGATTGAATCGCCCGATCGAACTCTTTTACTGCTGCATCTTGTTTATTTTGTCCGCTAAATAACATTCCCCTCGTATAGTACGCTGCTGCTAGGTTTGGTTGCAATTTAATTGCATTATTCAGAGATGTCAATGCACTATCTGTTTGCCCAATTCTAATTTGTTGTACCCCTTTACTCAGCCATTGATATTCTGTAGTTGCTGCGGGCGTGTTACTAAGTTCTGTTTTTTGGCGTTGGGTAACTTGGGCATTGAGAATTTTATTTTCTTGCGAACTCAATGCTGGTAATACTGCTTGATAATTGAGTGCTTTGCTGTCAACACCTAAAGCATTAGTCAAACTATTAAATACCCCAATTGGTATCCCTAAACTCAATCCATATCCAGTTGCTAAATTCTCTTGTCTGCCATGAATTCCGATTAGTTGTCCTTGACTATTTAAAACTGCTCCGCCGCTCATGCCACCATAAGTTAAATTATTGTAAACAAGCTCGTAACCTGCGGTACTAGAGTTATTATTTTTAGTAGCAAAGAAGTTTTGTTCTCTGGTAAAGTAACTACCAACACTGGTATACCATAACCATTGCTCAGGCTTCCGGTTGAATTTTGTCGGATCTGGATATCCGGCAACAAATGTCCAGTCTCGATCGGAAAATGAGTAAGCGACTCGATCTGTTGCCGCGATACTGGCGAGTTGGTAAGATTTATTACTACTAATTTTAAAAGTAGCTAAATCGAGGACAGATTGACGGCGAATAGAGTTGGGTTCGATCGAATATTTATTACCGTCTGCCGTAACTATTTTAAAGCGAGTACTTTTAATTTTGCCATCTAATTGCTTGCTGCCATCTTTAGCTCGATAATGCAGAACGTGATCGGCGGTGAGTAAAGTATATACGTTTTTTTGACGACTGACTAATACCCCAGAGCCATGCTCGGTGAATTCGCCTTTATTATTATAAGCTTCGATTCTGACACTAATTTTTTTTGCCACTCGATCGATCTGCGAGATCCGATTTTGCTGCTGCGTTACTGGCGGTGTAGCGGCGAGGGCTGCGGGAGTGGCAATTAATAGCGCGATCGGTACTAAATATTTACTATACATCAGATTTAAGGTGTAATTAAATTGGTTCTAATCGTGCTATTGGGCATTTTTACGAGCATAATGCACGACTGCCCTAAAAATTTATCGAACCAGATCGCCGACTGCTTGAAGACGGTGGCTCTCTGTCGCTCGGCAGCTTGCAAAGGTGGTAGCTTTAGTCAATCCCATCTGAGCTGGCTTGAAGTTAAATTCCCACCGCTGTTGCAGGTAATCGATAAATAACTCGATCGGACTTGGCTCAATTATCTTAACATCGGCAATCGCAAGTGCCAGTATTTCTAATAATAATTCTGGATATATATCTTCATAAATTGTGGCTAATGCATCGACAATTACATCGAGCAGTTCGATCGATAAATCTTCATCTCGAAAGATTTTGGC
The DNA here is from genome assembly GCF_025361915.1 of Chamaesiphon sp. GL140_3_metabinner_50. Classification (GTDB taxonomy): domain Bacteria; phylum Cyanobacteriota; class Cyanobacteriia; order Cyanobacteriales; family Chamaesiphonaceae; genus Chamaesiphon. Next base: position 3,776 of record NZ_JANYJC010000208.1, on the reverse strand, counting down.
GTGTAAATCTTTGGCTAATTGTGTAAAACAGCGATCGCGGCGGTGTTTGGCAGTGGTTTGGTGGCAATCTAACTCGATGCCTACTTCTTGCTGAGTCAGATCCAACCCATAGAAAAACATCAACAATCGATCGCTATCGATCGCTAATTTAGCCGATAATTCGATAACATCTTGTTTGAGAATGCCAGATTCTAATCGTTGCTGACGATGACTCGGATCGGGAATAATATCGATTAAAGCCGTACCCTCAGCATCATTATTACCGATCGATCTGTCGAGGGCATCCGATCGTGGTTGGAGATAGTTACGAATGGCTGTGCCCATATATACTACTAATTGGGTGAGAGTCGCACGATCGTCAATTGCCACATCGACTCCATCGCACTGCTCTAGATATCGGGCTGATAGATTGTCATAATGCACGGGTTGAGGATTTCTCGTGTCAAATCCGCCCACGGCAACTACATCCACCAAGCACTGGTGGAGCCATAACAGTTGCTGCAACCGCAGATCTTTCTCGCCTTGCTGGGTGAGGGCTATGTTCATCCGGCGGGGGCTGGTGCGGGCGAGTAGCCCCAAATTAGTGCGCTTAAACCCACTCAGCTCTGGTAAACTGCGAATCCGATCGATTAACAGTCGATCGAAGCGATAATGACTATACCGAACTAAGCTACCGTACCAATTAACCGAATCTGGCTGAAAGTTGGCTAAAAAGTGGACTGGTTGACAGATAATATCTAGCGCAATTTGATAAACATCTTCTAGCTCGATTTGGGTGGAATGATGTTGGAGTGGATTAAAAATTTGAGATCTAATTTTTGCCCTACCAGATGCGGAAAATAAAATATGTGCCAGTAATGCAGTAATACAACCGCAGGCTAATTTATCTGTCGGGTTAGTAAGTATTTTGGTAACTAATAGATCGGCTATTTGGCTTAGAGATCGATGTTCTAACCCTTGAAGATATCTCGCCAGCCGAGGCTCTCGATGCCAAGTTAAATAGTCTTGAGACTCACCGATGCTGGGAAATTCACAGAAGGTTTTGAGACTGTCCATGCAATCACTCGATCTCGATAGTATTATTTGTCTTTATAATACATCGATCTCTTAGAGGATGTCATTAATCTAGTCACGAAGCGAAAACCCTAGAGATCCCCCCTAACCCCCTTTCAAAAGTGGGTTAGGGGGGATCTAGATCTCGAAACGCAGTCTAGCCGACTTGTGTATGCACCGTAGCTTATTACTTATTACTTATTCGCGATCGTCATCCATCATCGATGTTAATCCAGCAATCTTCACGGGCGGTCGATCTTTGAACTCGACTACTAATGATAGTTCTCCACCCATTGCAGCGATATAACTTTGCAATGTCGAAACCAATAAATCCGCCCGCCGTTCGAGTCGGGAGACATTTTCTTGGCGCATATTCAATAATTCTGCCATCCGAATCTGGGTGAACTCTCTGGCTTTTCGTAAGTCTTGCAAGGTCATTTCTTCAGCAATCAGTTCAGCCGCTCTAGCTTTAATTTTTGCTTGTCGATCGGGTGGTAAACTAGCAATAATATCATTAACATTAATTGTCATTCTCTTCTAGCTCCAATCTACTCAAATGTTCGTTAAATCTCAGATCTGCTTGAGCAATTAGTTGTTTGTAAAATTGCTTCTGACTCTCGCCAGATTTATCCCCAGCCACCAATAAAATTGCTTTCCGTTGGCGATCGAAAGCAAATGCCACCCGCCAAACACCATCGTCTGCATTAAACCTAATTTCCTTCATGTTACTGTGACGAGAACCATTTAAGGTATCTACATGAGGACGGCGTAAATTCGGCCCAGAAATTTGGAGCAGTAGCGTTTTTGCCAAGAGTTCATCTTGTGCCTCCTGGGGAAGGGTGAGGAACTCTGGCTCAAAACTGGGATGTAATTGGACTTGCCATTCTATATTTACTATTATGCTTTACGTAGCATATTATAGGCAATAATGAAGATATTCCGAGTACTGCTGGGATCGAAGCAAATGACCCTGCCCTCGGTAAGTATGCCGCGATTTGCCCTAGAAAATGGATCGATCCCGATCGTCGAGCCAGCAGGATCGATCGATGGTAAATAAAAGTGAAGGGATCGGCTCAAAATCCCGATCCAGTAACTATTTAGTCTGGTTTTTCTGTAATATAGAAATCGATAACCCCAAGATCCCATTGCCTGGACTTCGACACCAAGATCGACAGCGCAGACAGTGACAGATCGCCGCCCGACCCTGCCGCAGCCATAGGGAAGAAGGATATATAGTGAGCAATCAACAATCGGTTTTAAGTGAGTTACTGCGGCAAATGCCCCAACTGAGATCGCACTTGTACTTTAAATCTTCCCTGACTGCGCTATCTCATGCGATGGAAGATCGGGTACTCGCAGGGACAGATCGACCATTGCTGATTGCCAGTTTTCAGCAAGAAAAGTTTTACCGTCAAGAAGCGCATCGGTATCGGCGGTTGGGCGAAATTAGCGACCAGGTGTATGTCCTAGCCGCGCCAGATGCCGAATTTAGTCGCGTAGAAGAATACGAATTGGTGCCATTTACCAGCACCGATGCCCTTGCCTCAGAGTGGCACTTAGTCGCCATCGGTGCCCAGTCAGCAGCTTGTCTGATCTGTCGCGAAAAAATTGCCCCCCCTTCAGATACCACAGTTCTACCCGAAATCGATGCCTCGCGCAGGTTTGAAGGCATCTGGACATTCGATCGCCAAGTGACGATCGCAGCGGCACATATTTTACTCGATCGCATCCAAGGTTACCGCCCCGATTTGGCGGCTAAAATCGTCCAGGCGAAGCAAGAATACCTAATTGCGTTGCCGACTATCCCCCACGACCATTCAGCCAGTGCCGATGCCTTCGTGCAGCGACTGGTGACCTATTTACAAGCCCGTCAATACAAGCTGCTCAAAGCGTATCGATCGATCGAAGAAAAAGAAGAACGCGAACGCCTAGTCAACTCCATTACCGGGGCGATTCGGCGTTCGCTCAACTCGGCGGATATTCTCCACGTTGCCGGACAAGAAATCGGGAAAGCCACAGGGGTAAGTCGGTGCATTATCTATCAATATCGTAAAGACGAACGCAACACCACGATCGCCCACGAATATCTCGCCAACTCTAGTATTACTTCACTCATCGGTAAAGCCTGGAATCTAGCCGATAATCCGCTTTATAAAACTGTCGTCAATACCCACGAATCTACCTCGCTAGCCGAAGTCACCATTACCAAAACCTGGCAGCGCACCCTCACCAAACTCGGCATTACCGACTGGTTAATCGTCCCCGTACTGCACCAAGATCGGCTGCTTGGCGCGATCGAACTACATCAATACCATCCAGACCCATTACCCTGGTCGGATGATACCATTACTCTAATTGTCGCTATGGTTGTTGTGGTTGAAGCTCTGGACTACATCGCATGGTGATAATCTGGCAACAACAGCGTGCCTATACCGCCAGCTCCGTCACCCCGTCGCGTTATGGTTGTTGTTGTGGCTGGAACTTTGGGGCAGAGTGCTGGGTATTCAGTTCGACAACAACAACGTACCCTCGCCGCGCTGTTTCGCTTCGCCGCTTCACTCGCCGAAGCCCTCGACCACAAATCCTCGTGCCATCTCGCGTAGCCGCCCGGTCACCGCATCGCCATCCTTGCCGAACCTGGCTTCGATCTCGCCAAATGAGAGGTTGGATGTGACCATCAGCGGCAACTGGTGGTTGTAGCGGTGCATCACCACTCGCGTGAG
>NZ_JANYJC010000058.1 GCF_025361915.1 Chamaesiphon sp. GL140_3_metabinner_50 | reverse complement strand
GGGCAAATCGGGGTGTTGTAATGTCGCTATCTCATCTTAATTTATGTGCGATCGACAAAACACACAATCTTCATCTCAGAGGATGTCTGAAAAGGGATGTTTGATGTGAATCGTAGATCTAAATCCCCCTAAATCCCCCTTGGAAAGGGGGACTTCCGGATCTGGTTCCCCCCTTAAAAAGGGGGGTTAGGGGGGATTGCTAGGGTTTAAGCTCAAAAGAATTGACTTTTCAGACACCCTCTGACGCTGGTGCGGTTAGCTAGCAGTTGTTTCTTTCATTGTCTGGTAAAGTCCGCCCTTATCTTGAATCATTTCCCCTGTGAGACTGAATGCGCGTGCTGCAACAATTTTAACGGGTACGGTTTTCCCCCGTAATGCTTCAATATCGCCATCAAAAAATGTCAAGCGATTGCCACCAGTTCTGCCCAAAACTTGGTTAGGGTTTTTAGCGTTAAGTTCTTCTACCAAAACCAATTCTACGCGATCGAGATACCGCTGCGATCGCTCGATCGCGGTTTGAGAAACTAGATGATTGATCCGTTGCAGTCTGTCGATTTTTACTTCTTCACTAAGTTGATTATTCCAGACTGCGGCTGGGGTATTCGGACGGGGTGAATATGCTGCCGTATTCACCATGTCAAACCCAATATCGGTAATTAGTTGCAGGGTTTTGTCAAACTGCTCTTCTGTCTCGCCTGGAAATCCGACGATCGCATCGGCACTAATCGAAGCATCGGGCATATACTGACGAATGGTATCGACAATTCGGCGATATTTCTCGTGGGTATATCCGCGCGACATGGCTTTAAGAATGTCGTTATCTCCCGACTGAAAGGGGATATGAAAATGTTCGCAAACTTTGGGCAATTCGTGACAGGCTTTAATCAATCGCTCGGTAAAATAACGCGGATGACTGGTGGCAAATCTAATCCGATCGATACCTTCAATATCGTGAATATAGTAAAGTAAATCTGTCAGCGTATTTAAATGCCGACCTTCGACAGTAGAACCGGGTAAATCGCGCCCATAAGCATCGATATTTTGACCGAGTAAGGTAATTTCTTTATAACCCTGACGTGCCAATTCTTTAATTTCCGATCTGATTGCTTCAGGCGTGCGCGATTGCTCGATGCCGCGTACGTTGGGGACGACACAGTAGGTACACCGCTCGTTACAACCGTAAATTACATTTACCCAAGCTGTGACGCTACTATCGCGGCGGGGTTTGGTAATATCTTCAATAATATGGACGGGTTCGGTAGCAACGACTTGAGAGCCAGTCAATACCTGCTGTAACAGGTCTTCGAGGCGATTGGCATGTTGTGGCCCCATAATTAAATCTAGTTCGGGAATGCGGCGCAGCAGAGCCTCTCCTTCTTGCTGGGCGACGCAGCCTGCCATAATCAAGATCAGATCGGGATTATCTTTTTTGCGGCGAGTTTGTTTGCCTAAGTAAGAGTAAACTTTTTGTTCGGCTAAGTCGCGGATGGTGCAAGTATTGTAAAGGATCAGGTCTGCTGTGAGCGGATCGTCCGACCATTGAAATCCCATTTTCTCTAGGATCCCCCCCATCCGCTCGGAATCAGCTTTATTCATCTGACAGCCAAATGTAGTGATGTGATAGCTGCGGTGTTCGGGGTTCATGTCGATTATTGATACCAATATTCAAGCCGTGCGAATATTATTATAGAAGATTGCATCCATAAGATGAGCTTTTGTGACTGGGAACACCAAACACTTTTGACAGGTATCGGTCTCCGTGGTAGGATTGTAGATTGTGTTAACTTTATTCAGATAGACTAGCAATAACCCTTGGCTAACGTAGTCGTAATTGGTGCCCAGTGGGGCGATGAAGGAAAAGGAAAAATAACCGATCTACTAAGTAAATCGGCAGATGTGGTCGTGCGTTACCAAGGGGGTGTCAACGCTGGTCACACTGTAGTCGTGCAGGGTCAAACCTTTAAACTGCACTTAATTCCTTCCGGGATTTTGTATCCCGAAACTAAATGTATCATTGGCTGTGGGACAGTCATTGACCCCAAAGTATTAATCGAAGAACTGGATCGACTTGTCGAACTAAACATCCCTACCGACAAGCTCTTAATTTCCCAGACAGCTCATGTGACGATGCCTTATCATCGATCGATCGATGTGGCATCTGAAGAACTCAGAGGTGTTCATAAAATCGGTACGACTGGACGCGGAATTGGGCCGACTTATATGGATAAGTCCGACCGAATTGGCGTAAGGGTGCAAGATTTAATGGATGCGGATTCCTTCCGCGAGCAGATGGTCTGGACGATCGGCCAGAAAAATGAGATTCTGGAAAAGCTCTATAATCTACCACCACTAGATCCAGAGCAGGTAACGATCGAATATTTGGGATATGCCGAACGGTTGCGTCCGCACATTGTCAACACTTCGGTCGAAATCTACGATGCGGTGCGCCATCGTCGGAATATTTTATTTGAAGGTGCCCAAGGGACGCTACTCGACCTCGACCACGGTACCTACCCTTATGTTACATCATCCAACCCGATCGCGGGTGGAGCTTGTATCGGTACTGGCATCGGCCCGACGACGATCGATCGAGTGATTGGTGTTGCCAAAGCTTATACTACTCGCGTAGGTGAAGGCCCTTTCCCCACCGAGCTGGACGATCTCAGCGGCGATATGTTGGGCGAACGCGGTGCTGAATTCGGCACCACGACTGGTCGCAAACGTCGCTGCGGCTGGTTCGATGGCGTAATCGGTCGTTATGCCGTCCGAATCAACGGGATGGACTGTATGGCAATTACCAAGCTGGATGTTTTGGATGAATTTGACGAGATTCAAGTCTGTATCGCTTACGAAATTAATGGTAAGCGCACCACCGACTTCCCCGACTCCGCGCGCGATTTTGCCAAGTGCGTTCCCATTTACAAAACACTCCCCGGCTGGAAACAGAATACCGCCGATTGTCGAAAGCTTGAAGATCTTCCTAAAGCTGCTTTAGACTATCTCAAGTTTTTAGCTGACTTAATGGAAGTGCCAATTTCGATCGTTTCATTAGGCCCCAGTCGCGACCAAACAATTATTGTTGAAGATCCGATTCACGGGCCAAAACGGGGACTATTATCGGCTGATGGTACGCCGATTGGTTAGTACATTTCAACCAAACTCTAACTCGTCCTCAGTACCAAAATTTCACCAAATAACTACTCAAAATCATGGAAATTTCAGTCGAACTAAAACAACGCGCTGCTGGTACAAAACCTAATAGCCTCCGCCGCTCTGGACATATTCCCGTCAATTTGTACGGACACGATGGCGATAAATCTTTACTGCTGACTCTAGATGCCAAAAGTGTCGAGAATTTAATCAAGAAAGCCAGAATTAATAAAACTCCTGTTGAAGTCAGCATCCCTGAATTAGATTGGAAAGGAATGACGGTAATTAAGGAAATTCAAACTCATCCCTGGAAAAACTTTCCTTATCACCTGAGCTTTTTTGCAGTCAAGGAATAGGAATTAGGTTTTAGGTTTTAGGTTTTAGGGTATATCCTGATGGTCGTCGATCTTCCATCATTAATATTATTATGACCAAGAGGGCGATCGATTCGATCGTCCTCTTTTTACTATTTACTCATAAAACCCAAAACCCAATCTCTAAAACCTAACACCTAATACCCAATCCCTAAAACCTAACACCTAACACCCAAAACCTAACACCTAACACCTAAAAAGGAACCGCCCAAGACACGGTTAAGTGTCTCAGGCGGGATGTGGTGTGAGGAGTGAACGGAAACATCAGCTTCCGTCGATCCTCATTGTAACAGCACCATTTAAAGATCGGGGAGCCTAATTTTACGGATCTAGGGAGTTTTAGGTCGATTGTGTGGGTAAATATTTATTGCTAATATTAACCGCGATCGCCACTAGCTCCTTACTACCTGTAAAACGCCTACGATTTGTCTTGTTGCGCTAAACCGCCGGGAAACCCGACGAGCGCGCACCGCTGCTTGGTGGAACGCACGCTGAGGTTTCCTCAGCGCGATTCCATCCGCAAAATCGTGGCTAATGTTTCAAAGTCCGCGTAGGCGGACTTTGCACTCCGAGCGGCGGTTTCTAACCGCTGAGGTTGTAGGTACCAGCTTAGGTTACTTACCCATGCCTAACTGTTGAGCTTTCTGATAAACTTTGCCTTCTGTGAGCAACGAGGGGGCAATAACAACCTCAACTTTTTGCATTTCCCGAATCGTTTTGGCACCCAGAGTACCCATACTAGTTTTGAGCGCGCCTAGCAGATTGTGAGTACCATCATCTAATTTAGCTGGCCCAGTCAGGATTTGCTCTAGAGTGCCAGTGGTACCGACTTTAATTCGCGTACCTCTGGGTAGTACGGGGCTGGGAGTTGCCATGCCCCAATGAAAACCGCGTCCGGGTGCTTGCTCGGCGCGTGCGAATGGCGAACCAATCATCACACCATCGGCACCACAGGCGATACATTTACAGATATCGCCGCCAGTGACTAAGCCACCATCGGCAATCACGGGAATATACTTGCCCGTCTGTTTGAAAAACTCATCTCGTGCCGCCGCACAGTCCGCTACGGCGGTTGCTTGAGGTACGCCGACTCCGAGTACCCCACGGGAAGTACAAGCCGCTCCAGGGCCGATTCCGACCAGTACAGCCGCTGCACCTGCCTGCATTAATTCCAGGGTGATATCGTAGGTAACGCAATTACCTAAGATGACAGGCATGGGCATTTCTTGACAGAACTTAGCCAGATTTAGCGGTTGTACGCCCTCTGGCGCGAGATATTCAGTCGAGACGACGGTAGCTTGGATAAAGAATAAATCTGCACCTGCTTCAGCTACTGCCGCGCCATATTTAGCCGCACCTGCGGGGGTGGCACTAACAGCCGCAATCCCTCCAGCAGCCTTAATTTCAGCAATTCTGACCCCGATTAATTCTGGTTTAATGGGCACAGCATAGAGTTCTTGCATCAATGTCACGAACCCGTCATTCCCAACAGCCGCAATGCGATCGAGAATTGGGTTAGGGTCTTCGTACCGAGTTTGAATCCCTTCGAGGTTGAGTACTCCCAGTGCGCCGAGTTTCGATAACTCTGCCGCCATCCGCACGTCAACTACCCCATCCATTGCGCTAGCAATAATCGGAATTTCGCGTTTTATATTACCAATTTGCCAGCTAGTATCTGCCAAACTGGGATCTAGTGTTTTGCCACTAGGCACTAGGGCTATTTCATCAAAGCCATAGGCTCTACGAGCCGTTTTCCCTTTCCCAATTTGAATATCCACGATCGATCCGACCTTTTCCAAAAAACGTCTTTAAGTAAGCCTAACAAATAGACTGCAACATTTGTTTACTTTTTTACAGATTTTTAGGAAAGAATCTGAACCAAAACTGATTTTTGAAGTTACCACAATGAAGTAGGTTTGTCAGTTATTGGTGTCAATTCCCCCTACTCACATCTTGCATTGGTATAGCTGCCGCCATATCGGTTGGGACACAAACCCGACTTTTTGAAAAAGTCGGGTTTGTAGCAGCACTAGTTTTACTGTCCTAACCACCCTGGCGATTGCTATAACAACCGATCTAAATAGCACCAAAACTATTCACCGTCTTGAAAATTACGTTCTTGGGGTTTCCCCAAGAACGCACTATCCACTATATTTCAATGCAAGATGTAAGATTACCGGAACCGAGCGGGGTTCAATTTTTTGGCATCACCAGTAGTGGAATTTGTCGTGCTGGGGGCGCGGAGCTGGGTTGCCGTACCGCCATCTTTTGTGGATAAGAACGGACGTAAATCGATACTATCTTTGGCTTTGAGTGCGGGTGTGGGACTGGCCGCAGTACCAGTATTACCGAGTCCTGGTAAAACATTCCCCAGTAAATCTCCAAACCCATTATTACCACCATCGGCAAACGTCGTTACGCCAGTAGTTGTTTGTCCGCTATCTGCCATTGTTAGATTGCGGAAGACAGCATCTCTGGTGGTAATGGCATCTTGCCCTTGAGGTACTGTAAATACAATCCGACATTCACTATTTTTTTCGGTGGTGACGCAGACGGTATCGTAATTATTTTTGACATCGGTACGTAGTTCTTTAAGTCCGTCGCGACGATATTCTTCTAATCTGCGCGCGATTTCGGTACAGCGTTTGCCAGCATCCCAATTACTACCCATCGTACTGGGCACCGCCCAAGGATATTTGTCTCCAGGTCGATCGACTGGTTGATAAGTAACTGTAGACTGATTACCACGCGATTCGCAGATGAAGCGGGCACTATTTCCCCCCGATGGCACGGCTGTCTGCGGGGTAGGTGGGCCATATTGCGCCCCAACGCTACTGGCTGTCAACACAGCACCTAAGATTGCCCAGCTCCAAATTTTAAGGGATGTTTTCATAGGTAGCATTTACTCTGGGATGAGGATTGAGTGTGAATGAGGATCTTACAATCTTGTAATTGTCACGACCGGGGTTCGATCGAGAAAGTTCCTTTTTGGGGTATGGGGTATCGATCTCAAATCTGGATAAATAGTTAGGGTTCTGCCACGATCGTCAGCTTTCTGTTATTATTGTCAATATAAGTTTACAAAGCTTAACAAAGTATTTTCCTGCATTTGCTGGAGATGTACAGCCGCAAAAAACTGTAGTAAATGCAATTTAGTAGTTAAGTATTTTTAGACGATGTTTTATCCACAACAAGTTAATGCCAAAGAGTTAAAACGATCGTACGATCGAGGTCATCGGGATTTCTGCCGGATCGATTTGCAATCGATCGATCTGAGCGAATCTAGTCTGAGCGGCATTACGTTCGTGCAGGCGCAGCTAAACGATACTAACTTGAGCTTGGTCGATCTTGAAGGTGCCAACCTGACAGAAGCCGTATTTAGCAAGGCAATGTTGTGGAGAGCAAATTTGCGTCAGAGTCAGCTAGTGGGCAGTCGCGGCGATCGATCGAATCTGATCAGAGCAGATTTGAGCCAAGCCAATTGCCGTCAGATCGATTTACAAAGAGCCGATTTACGATTAGCCAACCTCCAGTTGACAGATCTGACAGATGCAAATCTGACCGGGGCAAATTTGAGTTACACCAATCTGATGGGGGCAAATCTCGCCGGGGCAAATTTGAGTTATGCCAACTTGACAGGGGCAAATTTGATCGGTGCAAATCTGAGTCGGACGCAATTAAATCGAGCGATTGCCCTGAATGTAAGTTGGGGTAGCAACAGACTGCGCGACTCGAACTGGAACCAAGATCGGGAAATCGCGCTATCTCTACATCAAGCAATGAGCCTTTCCAAGCAGGTGAGTGGATGACAACCGAATCTAGTTCTTTATTACAGGAATTACTGCAATCTTTTCCACAGCTTAGAGCGCAAGTCTATTTTAAAGCCAGTTTAACGGCTCTGTCTCACGCGATCGAAGACTTAGTATTGGCAGGAACGGAACGACCATTGGTAATTGCCAATTTCCAGCAGGAACGTTACTACCGTCAGGAAGCGGCAAGATATCAACGGATCGCGCAATGCACCGATCGAGTATATGTGTTAGCGGCTCCCGAAACAGATTTTGCTTCCGCTCCTGCACCATACGCCACCATCGGGATCGCACCGACAGATACATTGGCGCAGGAATGGCATTTGGCAATCGTCGGACAGAGTTATAGTGCTTGTCTGATTTGTCGCGAGTATGCCGCGCCTGTAGATACGATCGATTTAGATTCAGCCCGCCAATTTAGGGGTTTTTGGACGTTCGATGTGGATGTGAGTAGGCAAGCCGCATCATTATTACTCGATCGGATCGTGCGTTATCGTCCCGATTTGACAGCGCAGATCGATGCAGATAAACAACGTTATCAGCTTACCGCCAGACCAAAGGATGCGATCGAGCTGGGTGCTAATCCGGTAGATGCCCAGTTATTCATCGATCGACTCGTTACCTATCTCCAGGCAAGTCAATACAAGCAGGTGAAAGCCTATCGCCAGGTTGTAGAGCAGGAACGGCGAGAGCGACTAGTCAATCAGATCTCCGCAACAGTGCGACAATCGCTCGATCTCGAAGCTATTTTAGCCGTAACAATTCGCGAAGTTTCACAATTGTTCGGGGAATGTCGCTGTCTGCTGTATACCCTGCCCAGAGAATTATCTGGCTCTTCGCCTCTACCAAGATCGGAGTGTGAATTTGCACCAGAAGCTAGCTTATTAGGGCAAAATTGGCAGTTAGCCACTCATCCCCAGTTTCAATCTATTCTCAATCGGGGCGATATTATTGCGATCGCCGATACCAGTCAAGATTCGGGCATTCAATCGCATCCAGATCTCCAGCAAAAATTAGCCCAAGCCCAGATTCAGGCTTGCTTATTGGTACCGATTTTCGTTGGAGTAGTTACCGATACTGGCGATTGCCAGCAATGTCTGGCAGTATTAGAATTGCACCGCGATTGCCCCCATTTATGGTCTGTCGCCGATCGTGAGTTACTAGCGGGAATTGCCCAGCAAGTTGGAATTTCCTTGCTGCAAGCCGAGGCGTTTGTAAATCTCCAGCAGCTCAACCAGCAGCTTGTTAGTATCAAACAAACCCAAAGTAATTTGATTGCGATCGTCGGGCATGAGTTACGCACGCCGCTTTCGACGATTCAGGTATGTCTGGAGAGTCTCGATTCAGAACCCGATATGCCGATCGAATTTCAACAGTCGATGGTTGAAACCGCCCTAGCTGATTCCGAACGACTGCGGCGATTGATTCAAGATTTCTTGCTGTTATCTCGTCTGGAGAGCAATGTGGCGACTTGGCACATGGAACCGATCGATCTTGCCGACGCAATTTCGATGGCGGTGAGCCACCTTCAGGCGGCTGCTCAACCGCGCAATTTACCCAAAGTCATCGTCGATCTACCATCCGTGCTGCCGCTGGCGATCGCCGATAATGAAGCATTATTCCAATTATTAAGCAAAATTTTAGATAATGCCTGTAAATTCACCCCACCAACGGGGACGATTACCGTGACGATTGAGTCAGCAAATATCCCCGCAGATTGGGCAAAAACCGACATCCAACCGATGTTAGCAGTCCAAATTATCGATACGGGGCGAGGCATCGAACCCGATCGACTGGAGACTATTTTCGAGCGGTTTTACCAAGAGGAAGGTTTTCTCAAGCGGGCTGTCGGCGGAGCTGGTTTGGGATTGGCAATCTGTCGGCAATTGGCGCGACAATTAGGCGGACAAATTTGGGCGACTTCGCAAGGAAAGGGGCAAGGGAGCCAGTTTTACATTACTGTGCCAGTCTTAGTAGATTAGTTAGGGAATAGATATTCTGTAGGTTGGGTTTCGCGCTGCTCTCTATCCAACCTACGCAGGTTATTTAATCCTCATTCCT
>NZ_JANYJC010000119.1 GCF_025361915.1 Chamaesiphon sp. GL140_3_metabinner_50 | reverse complement strand
CACTAAATCAGTTTTTACACCGATACGCATCCCAAAATCAAAAGAAAGATAGTGCCCAAACAAGGCTGGCATTAATTGGCGAACGGGTGGTTGGTTATTACACCCTAACGGTGGGAGAAGTCACGCATTCTGAGTCACCTGAAGGATTGGGTAAAGGCTTGGCACGTTACCCGATCCCAGTGATGATCTTGGCGCGGTTGGCTGTAGATAATCGTTTTCAAGGGCAAAAGCTCGGACAGGGTTTATTGCTGGATGCTTTGCGTCGAACCGTAAATGCTGCCGACATTGCTGGAATTAGGGCGATGCTGGTTCATTCTAAAGATGAGACTGCGGGCAAGTTTTATGGTCATTTTGGGTTCGAGCCATTTCCAGCATCGCCACTGACGATGTATAAGTTGCTCAAAGATATCAGATTGATGATGGGTTGATGCGATCGGCATCGCTATTTTGCCCTGGTAAAGAGAAAAAGCGCGATGTGGATGTGAAACTGGAATTTTTGCTCGATCGTCACACACTCGATAACCAACTTAATCGTAATGCCAGAGCTAGATCGTACTCTCATTTCTCCCGATCGCTTGTCCTATCGTCGCTACTCCAATAACAGCTTAGTTATCGGTATTTCTGGCGGCAGTGGTGCTGGTAAGTCGTGGCTGACGAGTAAATTCGAGCAGCTTTGTCCGCTCGATACGTGTGTATTCGATCTCGATGGTTATTATCGAGAAATCGACTTTGTGGACGCGCTCGAATCTACCCATGACAATCCTCAAGCCATTAATTTTGATGAGGCTTTAATCTATTTAGATCGATTAGTGACCGGACTACCCGTTGCCGTCCCGATTTATGATTTTGCTAGCTACACCCGCACTGGTTCGCGAAACGGATCGCAATCGACAGGTACGCAGTTGTCTGATCTATCCCCGATCCGATCGATATACCAATGCTAAAGTTGCCGATTTATTGCTAATAATTAGTCAAGTTAATCCTTGTTTTTACTATTAGTTTTTATATTGAAAATCTACTATTTTCTGCGGATATAGCTAACGAGCGAACGATGAATTCATCCAATTCCATCTGTTGAGTTTGTTACTTATGATTGGGTTAATTTTCGACGGCTAGCCAGTGGTTTTAGGCGATCGCGGCTGCTATCCAACAAGTCAATGGCAAATACACGCGGATATCGATGACCCAGCCCTAGTGAAGAGGGCTGAGGAGAAGGATCGATCGGTTAGTAATTTGGTAGTGCGGCTGGTGGCTAAGGCGGTGGAAGAGAAGGAGTTGAAGTGAAGAAGAGGATATTATGACCTTTGTGTCAATGTTTGATCGAGGAGTTCGCGATTGCTATTATGGCATCGATGGATCGGGACAATGTGGATGCTGTTTGCGATTCATAATGACAGATTACAAACATTATAAAATTCAAGTCAAGCTTCACTAAAATCCCAGTAGGAAGCTTAACTTAAATTATCAACATATCTTAATTATTTTGGTACAAAGTGGCGAACACGTCCCTTCTTACTATTAAAGCCAACCTCGTATTTCTTGCCCTTGTAAGTTCCTGTTACTGGCGTTATTCCGTTAGAAACTGCATTGCGATTTCGACCGAGAATGCTACGCATTGCAGCTATTGTGTCTGCTGGCTTTGTCCTACGATCGAGGAAAGTTTCTTTGTCTTTAGATCGTCCTGTATAATATTTTGGATGGTGTTTTCCATAAATGCTTCTTATCTCATTGCGCCCAACAGAAAGTGTTTTTGTTCCTACTTGAATCTTCTGAGTTCTGAAGTTTACTAAATCAGATGATATTTTTGTGTGTTGAACAGTTTTTTTGGGTTTATCATCTTTTCTTGCTATCAATTTTGGGTTGGGGCTGGAGATACTTGAGGTAGAAGGTGATGAATTATTAGCCTGAACTGATGAGATGATGGTGCTATTGATAATAGCAGTAGCAAAAATGATACTAGCCAGTATTTTTTTCATCTGAATTGTTTTTTATTTATTTCACTACAATATATACATGGATTAAGTCTACGTATCAGGATAAAAATATCAAGAAAAATAGCTATTTTTCAAAGGCAATTATTGATAAACTTAGAAATAACTATCTACTGACGAGACTCTATTTAAGCGAGAATAATTTTATACTTATCTAGAGAATAATTATTTAATTGGTACTGAGATCGATATGATTAACTAAAAAATATTAAACCCGCCTGTCTATTAGCCATTTGCCTTTTTCTCCATCCCATATTAAAAAGATCCGAGTATGTTTGTCTTGTACGAATCTGCCACTACTCATCGTATATCCATGACGATAGTTTACGACAGCCTTACTACCATCACTGCTAATACTTGCTGTTTCTGCTCGCTGTAGATCGATACTGCGGACTGAGTTCCACCAATCTTCATATTCTTTGCGAGCTAGTGTGGATGAATTGCCACTTTCTGCTTTAAAGCGAGATGAGAGATTGTCCCAAGTCAGATCGTAATTATGAGCATTCAAGGCTTGATAATGATCTTTAATTGCTTGTGCTGGTGATGGTCTGGTTTGCGGTGAAGTGTTGATATAACTATTGTTGGTAATAGAGTTAGATTGAGTGCGTACAGTAGTTGGTTGTGAATTATTCATACCGTTGGGTGAGCTGGCAATCGGTGTTTTGTTGAAGCTATTAGCAATTGCACCACCAATGACAGCACTAACAATACAAAATCCAATGACTAATCCAGATTTAGGCTGAGACTCTTTTGCTGTTGCTGATGGTTTTTGACTGATTGTCGGAGTTGTGTGGATTGTTGAGGTTGGGTTTGAGAGAGGTGAGGGAGAATCAATAATTGGAGGATTGATGATGGTTGCAAGTCCTTTTCCATTAGCGATTGCGCGATCTCTAGTCAGAGTTATTTGCTGCTCGCCGAGTAGATAAATTGATGGATAAAGGTTTTGAATAATTTGGATCGATGCCAAAATATTGCTAGGAGCAGAATCATTCAGTTCATCTGCCATTGCTGCTAATATCTGCTGACGTTCGCGATCTTCTTCATACAAGCTAAAATGCTTGGACAAAGCATCCAGGGTAAAAGTGTCATGTCTAAACACCCCTAACCACCCTTTGATTGTCAATAAGACAAACGAAAAAGGCTCCAACAAAGTCGATAGACCTTGCCGAAACCCTTTTCTAGTGCTGTTTTCCCCTTAGTCGGAACGAGAGGATTTGAACCTCCGACCCCTACTACCCCAAAGTAGTGCGCTACCAAGCTGCGCTACGTCCCGTTGCAGCTTTTAATCATAGCAAGTATTTCTCGATTAAGCAAGACCGATCGTGAGTAAATCTCAAAATGCCGCCGATCGGTTGTTAATTTCAGTACAATTAAGCTGTAAGGGTGCCTATGGGTACAGGGGAGATCTATGCCGATCCGAGCTATGAGATTCCCAAGATCGGCCACTAGCTGTGAATAATGACTCGCAATTATCAAATAAAAATTTACAATCGGCAAACTGACACATATCATCAAGTTACCGTTCCTAGCGATCGATACATCCTCCAGAGTGCCGAAGCACAGGGTTTAAAATTGCCATTTTCTTGTCGGAATGGGGCTTGTACTGCTTGCGCCGTTCGTGTCAAATCTGGAAATTTAGTCCAGCCTGAGGCGATGGGGTTGTCGCCACAGTTGCAAAGTCAGGGTTATGCACTGCTGTGTGTCAGCTATGCTTGCTCTGACTTGGAAGTCGAAACTCAAAGTGAAGATGAAGTTTACGAGCTTCAGTTCGGGCGATATTTTGGCAAGGGCAAAATTAAGTATGGACTTGCTCTCGATGAAGAATAGTTGGGAGTATTGAGAGCAATCGCAGACAATTGAGGGTGAGTGGATGGAGCAGCTATGAATTGCGGATTGAGATCTTGGCGGTGGTGGCAAATATGTGGATTGTTATTGTTACTCGTCGGCTGTCAAACTGCGCCACCTAACTATCCTACAATTCAGGTTAGTCGGGTTATTAGCGGACAGTCGATCGAATGGACGGATAAGTCTCAACAACCGCCAGTAATTCAGCAGGGAAGATTGATCGGGATCGAGGCACCAGATTTGGCTCAAGAACCGTGGGGAAAGCAAGCCAAACAGCGATTGGAGGAATTAGTTGGTTTACCAGAAAAGAATGCTGTCAGTGTCGAATTTGAGGGGGAAGAGGCAGATAAGTACGGACGGAGATTTGTTTATCTGTGGAAAGATGGTCGATTGCTCAACGAACAATTACTCAGAGATGGTTGTGTGTTGGTAAGTAGAAGCACTAGCAGTTTAGCAAATAATCCTAGTGTCAATAAATACCGCGAACGCTCGATCCGTGGGAGTCAATATGCGCGCCTGATGGGTGTGGGAATTTGGAATCCCGAACGTCCGATGCGAATGAGTCCATCGGAATTTCGGAAGGAGGAACGATGAGGAGAGGGGAGATGGGAGTTGGGAGATGGGAGATTGGAGGTAGGTGCTGATTAATTGCTAAAATTTAGTTAGGAATCTCGATCGAAACTAAATCGACATAGATTAAGAGTCTTATTCTCACTTCCAACTCTCTTGAAAAGGTGCTTCACTTGCGTCGTTTTTATTCGGGGGTTTCCCCCGAATAAAAAAACGACAAGACAGGGGGAACCCCAAGAACGCACTTTTCGCTCCCATCTCCTCTCTCCTGTGTTGCATCTCCCATCTCCCATCTCCCAACTCCCATCTCGAAAATGCTATTAAAATCTACAACTCGTCATATTCATATTTTTACTGCGGAAATAACGAAAAATGAATTAATTCCTAGCGAACAGGCGTTGACATTAGATGTCGATCCCGATAACGAACTTGTGTGGAGCGAAGACGCGCTGCGCAAGGTTTACGGACAATTTGATGAATTGGTGGAAGCCTCTAGTGGTGCCGATTTGACTGAGTACAATTTGCGCCGAATCGGTTCTGATTTGGAACATTTTGTCAGAGATCTGCTTCAAAAGGGCGAGATCGGTTATAATCTCGACAGTAGAGTGTTAAATTACAGCATGGGGTTACCCCAAGTAGTCAGTAAAAACGCTGATTAGTCAGTCTACTACTGCACTATTGCTTTTTGAACACCTCTATATCTCGTTTACTCAACTTTATATCTCCTATTCCCTCTTCTACAATCGTGTAAGTACGTAGTCGGGGGTAGTTTTTTTGGCGTTGCTGGATTGAGGAATGGAAAATGGCAAAATTAGATCTTGGTGGATGGGTTTACGATCTATTTAGCCAAAGATTGATATCTGGTTGGTTAGTTGGTATCGATGCTCGATCGGTTATCGATTTAGCCGATCGTTATGTAGCAGAGTTTAGGCATTTTCAGCCCCATTTTATCTCGATCGCGACTCCCGATCCGATCGAATTTATTGCGAGTTTAATGGCTGGCTTGCGAATAGGTTTGCCGATTTTTTTGGGTAATCCGCGTTGGGGTGTTGCTGAGTGGGATCGATTTGCTAAATTAACCGCGCGTGTGGATTTAAAGCAGCATCGACAGTTGATTATGATTCCCACGGGAGGTTCGTCTGGAGAGTTAAGGTTTGCGATGCATAGTTGGGAAACTTTGAGTGCATCTGTGTGGGGATTTCAGGAGTTTTATGAGGTAGATGCAATTAATTGTATTTGTACTTTACCGCTTTACCATGTGAGCGGTTTGATGCAATTATGGCGATCGCTATTAACAGATGGTAAGTTATTAGTTAGCGACTTATATCAGATTAATAGAGAGCCGACTTTACTTATCGATCGCATTAATAGCGCAGATTATTTTATCTCGCTGGTACCTACTCAATTAGCTAAATTATTGGATTTAAATGCAAGTTGGCTGGTGCAGATGCAGACAATTTTAATTGGCGGCGCACCACCAAGCCTCGAATTACTCGCTAGAGCCAGAGTTGCCAATTTACCATTGGCTCTCACTTATGGGATGACGGAGACTGGATCGCAAGTAACCAGTCTCAAACCAGCCGAATTTTTGGCTGGTAATAACAGTTGTGGTGTCGCGCTACCTCATGCCAAAATTAAGTTACAGGCGGCTACCGATCTTGCGGAATCTAAAGTAGAGCATCCAATCGCCGCAATTAAGATTAAAGCTAATTCGTTGATGTTAGGCTATTTTCCAAATCTAAATTCAAGTGATTATTTTGAGCCTGACGATTTGGGATCGATCGATAAAAATGGCTATTTAACCATTGTAGGGCGCAACAGTAGTAAAATAATTACTGGTGGTGAAAATGTTTTTCCGATCGAGGTAATTGAGGCAGTTTTGTCAACTAGATTAGTTGCAGATGCGTGGGTGGTTGGTATACCCGATCGATATTGGGGACAAGCCGTTACTATGATATATGTAGCCAGCAGTTTATCAGTTTCAGCAGATATATTAGCACAGGCGATCGCCGGAAAAATCAGTAGTTATAAGATTCCCAAATATTGGATTCCTGTCGATACAATCCCCCGCAATACTTTAGGTAAGGTATTAGAGCGGGAGATTGAAAAAATTATTAAAGATTTTTTGACATTCGATCGCTAATCTTCAGTCAATGCTAGTTGCAACTTTACCTCGAAATACTACGTAATTGTAGATATTGTAGAAGATCATAATCGGAATGAGTACCCCTACAAAAGTCAGCATGAATACCAAGGCACTAGGCGAAGCAGCAGCTTGGTAAATAGTAATTTGGGTAGGAATCACATAGGGGAAAATAATTAATCCTAGACCAATAAAGCTGAGAAAGAAGAGCAAAATAGTCCAAATAAATGGCGTGCGTTCTTCTTCCTTATCGATGCTCTTAATCAGTAAATAAACTAATAGCACTCCCAATACTGGAATCGCTGCAAATACGTATACCATTGGTGCGGCAAATAACCGCGTTCGCGTTGCTTCATAGAATACAGGCGTAACTATCGTAATCAGAACTGCCCCAATAAATGTTGTAATAGTTGCAATTTTGGCAGTTTGATAGTGAGTTTTTTGTAATTCTCCTTCTGTCTTCAAAATTAGATAAGTAGAGCCGATTAATACATAGCCTTGAATCAAAGTCAGGGCAACTAATAGCGATCGCCAATCTAACCAATCCCAAGTCGAACCAGCAAAATGACCAGCAGCATCGACGGTAATTCCTTCGATCGTACTACCGAGCGCGAAACCTTGACCTAAAGCAGCTAGAAAACTACCCAAACCAAAGGCGTAATTCCAAAACATTTTATTGTTAGAATGCTCCCGAAATTCAAATGCTACTGCCCGAAAAACTAGCCCAAAAATCATCATAAAAATGGGAATATAAAGGGCAGTGAGAATAGTGCTGTATGCCAGTGGAAATGCCCCAAATAAAGCACCAGCCATCACGATGAGCCAGGTTTCATTAGCATCCCAAATATTCCCCAGGCTAGTCATTAATAAGCCGCGACGTTCTTCATCAGAGCTAGTCAGCGAGAGAATTCCTACCCCCAAGTCAAAGCCATCTAGCATCACATACAAGAACAAAAATAATCCTAAAATCACAAACCAAACTTGCGGTAAAAAATGTAATAATGCGTCCATAAAAACTCCTCTCTTTTATCAGGATTTATAGGATTTGAGGATGTGCGGGATTGGGTTACTGGTGTTAGTCTTTATTCTCTATTCCCTATTCCCTGGTTATTGTTGGGCTTCGATCGGGCGGCGATCTGGGACGGATTCGGCGGGTTCGGGATTGATTAGGAATAGACCGTCGTTACCAGGGATTGGTAAATCTAGCTTTGGCCCTTCGCTGATAATTCGACTGCCAAAGTAGAGTGTTGTTGCAAACAAGATCGAGTAGACGACCATAAAGAAAATTAAGGAAGTCAAGACATTAGTTGGCGGGACATTGGAGACTCCATCTGCTGTGCGAATTCGATCGTACAGTACCCACGGTTGGCGACCGACACAGCGTACTACCCAGCCAGCCTCGATCGCTACATAGCCCAAAGGTGCCGCAAACATCCATAGGCGCATCAGCCACTTTTGCGCGCCAATTTTGTCGGGTGCGAGATTGCCCCGATACCATTCAACTACATTCCACAGCATCACTGCTGCCAAAAAGAACCCGATGGCGATCATCACTCGGAAGGAGTAATAAATCAATCCCACCATTTTGGGCCGATCTTGGCGTTTCCATTCATTCAGTCCCGGTACGGGTACGGACAGATTTTTGCGAAACTCCAAAATATAACCCAAACCATTGGGAACTGTCAGTTCCCACGAGTTGCGATTATTTGCTTCATCAGGGATGGCTAGCAGGCTCCAGTCCGCAGGTTTACCCGCTGGAGAGCTTTCCCACTTCGATTCCATTGCTGCGAGCTTGGTCGGCTGATAATAAGCCACCTGCTCGGCACTGAGGTGTCCGGCATAAATTTGAATCGGCGCAACCGCAATTGCCGTGGCGAGGACGATTTTAAGAGAGCGACTAAAGAAAGCTGCATGGCGGTCTTTGAGAATATACCAAGCACTAATGCCGCCAATCATAAACAGCGATGTTTCTAGCGTTGCCAAAAACATGTGAGAGACACTTATCGCCATAAATGGATTAAAAATCGCCTGAAAGTAATCGCTCACGATAAATTTGCCATTCACCATCTCACCGCCTGCTGGCGTTTGGAGCCACGAATTGGCAGATAAAATCCAGAAGATCGACAGGTTGGCTCCAAACGCCACCATGATCGTTGCTAGGTAGTGAATTGGTGGCGCAACTCGTCCCCAGCCAAAAATCATAATCCCTAAAAAACCAGCTTCGAGCATAAACGCCATCGAAGCTTCAAACCCTAACACGCTGCCAAAAAAATCTCCGACAGCTTCGGAAAGAGGCCCCCAATTGGTACCGAATTGAAACTCTAACGGTAACCCAGTGGCAACCCCAATCCCAAAGTTCAAGATATACAGCTTCGACCAGAAGCGGATGTGACGGTAATAATCTGGGTCGCGGGTCTTGAGCCACAGTCCCTCGATAATGACTAGATAGATGGACATCCCGGTCGTCAGAACTGGCCACAGCATGTGAAAAATCGCTGTAAAAGCAAACTGCATTCGCGAGAGGGCGACGGTATTTGAAAAAATATCTTGTCTGACTTGCTACTTGGTTTGAATTTTCATTTGACCTAGTTTAATGATAGACAGTTTGCCGATCGAAGAGCTTCGATCGATCTGCCAATCTAAACGCACATGTAGATGCGAAAGTCAATTGTAGTGGCGATCCCATCGATCGCGCCATTTGCAGCAGTTGTTATCATAACTTTACGTACAGGCTCACTCTCAATTAAGTTTCAATTACTAATGTTCAACGATCTGCCGATCGACTTACACTAAATATTTGAAGTGGAAAAATCTCGCGACCGTAGTAAGATTCGCCCGATCGTGGGGAATGCTAGAATTGAGCTTTGAGATCGATTCAATCTAAATCTAGCAAGTCACTAGCGGATCGATCGAGGTCGTCGTACAATCTAGATCTAGATCTGGCAATAATTACTAGGTGTTCGCTATGGAAGAATGGCAAAACGAAATCGCCGCCGCGTTCAAAGATTTAACCGCGTTGTTTGATGGATTTCGCCTGGAACTCACAGAATTAGTCGAAGAAGTCACCACCGAAGCTCAGGATATTTTTAATCTCCAATGGGATGAGCTTAAACAAGTGCTGACAGAAATCTGGCAAGAACTAGAATTAGAATTAGAGGATCCCACCGCAATCAACTGGGATTTTCCCATCCCGACTAAACCGCTGCCAGATCCGGCAGTGCATCCGGCTTGTGTGGGTTGTCTTAATTACAATGGTTCTGTGTATGGGGGCAATCTGCTGGTGTGCGGGATGTATCCTTACGGCTGCAATAGCGATCGCTGTGCCGATTGGGAAGGCGAGAACGATCTAAACTAGTAAGATGTTATCAACTATCGATCGTTAGCAATCACATGAGTCAGGACAACACAGCACCAGTTATCACACCTCCGAGCGAGATGAAATATGGGGAACGGGAAATAATCAATGGCGAACTGATTACGTTCCCCAATCCTCGGATGGGCAGACGCTACAATGTCGAGATTAGTTTGCCAGAGTTTACCTGTAAGTGTCCCTTTTCTGGCTATCCTGATTTTGCCACGATCGGGATTATTTACGTACCCGACCAAAAAGTCGTCGAACTCAAGGCATTGAAACTATATATTAATAGCTACCGCGATCGTTATATTTCGCATGAGGAAGTTACCAATCAGATTTTAGACGATTTTGTAGCGATCGCCGATCCGCACCACATTACCGTTCGCGCTGACTTTTCACCGCGCGGTAACGTTCACATGATTGTCGAAGTTAAGCATGAGAAATCTTAACTCACTATTGACTTAAAACACAGTTACTAGTGTTTTAAGTCAATAGTGAGTTCTTTGGCTTTGCTCAAGAATTCACTATTCAGGGTAGGGGCAATTCATGAATTGCCCCTACCCTATGTTTCATGCCTTATTTTTCCGGTGCTTTGCAATATTGAGTGAGTCCAGTCGCCAGATCTCGTTCGGGACTAAAAATATTATTAGATTTTCGCAAACCTTCATGCACCTTAGTTGATTTGCGCTCTTGGAGACTCACCACTAATTGTTTATTAATTTCCATCCCGCCTTGATACATCGACAAAAACTGACTTTTATAAGTCTTGAGCTTTTCATCGCTAACATTGACAGAATTCATGTCTTTTGCGGCTTTGTCGAAAACAGTGACTAGTTTTTCGACAATCCCCACATTAAGCGTAGTGCCAGAGTTAGTATTAGTCTTGGTATCGATTACTGTTTGATTGATGACTTGGATCATGTCAGCACACTGAGCGACCTTCCCAGTTTTACAACTTGAGATCGTCAAACTAATCACGATCGCACCGCATACAACTCCAACCTGCCGAATGCCAAATTTCATTGACGCTACCTCACAACACACGCTAAACGCTATTAATTTTAGCCGATAACCGATCGATCCTCACAGTTTATTTCTGCCTTGCAGATTCGGCTCCCTCCCCTTTATAAGGGGCTACCGTATATACACAAGTCTGCTTGACTTCGTTTCTAGATCTGAATCCCCCTAAATCTCCCTTGAAAAGGGGGACTTTGACCGGATCTTAGCCCCCTTAAAAAGCAGGGCTGATTCATTCGTTTTTTCAATCCTCTAATTAAGCGATTTCAATCTTTAGTTGTGGATTTCTTAGCTCGAAATCGCCAGTTAATCATCAAAATCCTTAATTATTGGCTCGAAATCTCTGGGTGTCGATCTTGACAATCTACGCCTATGAGGGGATGAATCAGCCCTGCCTTAAAAAGGGGGTTTGGGGGATTCTCACCAATTTCGCTTTTCACCAAAGATGTGTATATAGGGTAGTTTATAAGGGGATGGCTGGGGTGGGGTAAAGATCTACGCAGCAACTCCCGAATTTCGGCAACTGGAATTAGTGCTTAAAATTGGTCTTTACGACCGCGAATTCGGGCAAAAGTCTCGATCGCATCATCACTGGCGACACTGGCCTCGATCGCGGCGACATCCCACCGCAGAAAGGGATTAGTCCGCTTCTCAATGCCTAAAAATGTCGGGACAGTGGGAATGAGATTTTGCCGTGCGGCGGTAACATCGACCAGTCGCTGCTGGAGTTCCTGATTTTCGGGATCGACGGTGACGGCAAATTTAAGATTGCTCAAGGTGTACTCGTGAGCGCACCAAATTCGGGTGTTATCGGGCAACTGGCGCAATTTAGTCATCGAACCGACCATTTGGGCTGGAGTCCCCTCAAATAGCCGTCCACAGCCGCCAGCAAAAATCGTATCGCCGCTGAATAGTTCGCCAGGAACATCGTTTTCGGCTGGTGGGAAATAATAGGCAATGTGGGCGCGAGTATGTCCGGGGATAAAGAATACTTCACCAGTGCGATCGCCAAATTCTACCCGATCGCCATCTGTCAAGTATAGCTGTTGTCCGGGAATTCGCCCCCGATCTTCAGCACCGCCATACACCCGCACATCGGGGTAAGCGGCGATTAATTCTTTATTACCACCCACATGATCGCTGTGATGGTGGGTGTTAAAAATTGCTACTAATTGGACTTGATGATGACGTAATAATGCAAGTACTGGCGCAGCTTCAGCAGGATCTACCACTGCGGCAATCTTGCGCTCTAAGTCGAGCAGGAGGAAGATATAGTTGTCTGAAAGAACGGGAATGCGGAGGATTTCCATTGGGAGTAAGGAGTAAGAAGTAAGGAGTAAAAAGTAAGGAGTAAGAAGTTTGATTGCTTCCAAAACCTACCTACTATCCACTATCCACGATCCACCATTCACTTTCCACTATCCCCTCTTCCCTTTCCCCTTTCCCCTATTCCCTAATTCAACAATCCATTATCTTCAGTTGCTGGCGATTCTGTTGGCGTAGGTGTAGGGTTGAGCTGTTGTTGCCATTGTTGAATATAACTTTGGGCGGAACTGTAGGCAGATGTATTAGCTGGAATCGATTGCGCGATCGAGATCGCGCGGCTGAGGTCGCTGGTGGCGGTACTTTGAGCGATTTCGAGCATTTGAGATCCCCAATTATCCATCGATAGTCGAGCTTGGGATCGCAGATTAGAACTTTTAGGTACTCTAGCTGCTGATTGAATCGCCGAGCGGAGCGATTCTGGGGTACCGTTCCCGGCTACTCTCTGGGCGTTAGCTAGATTTGCCGATGCTTGCAATTGGGCTTGCCAATCGCTGACTCGTTCTTGGCTTTGAGCCGAGATCGCGCGTCCCGCTCCGATCTTTTGAGCCATAGTTATCGCGGCTCGGAGATCGCCGCTAGTCGCTAGGCTTTCGGCTTGGGCGAGGATTGGCGTATCTTCGGCACGTTGGATCTCGGCAGTCCATTGTTGAATTTTTTGACGAGCTTGGGGGTAGAGCGCGCGCCCTGGGCGAATTTGATTGAGTTGGACGATCGCCTTTTGGACACCTTTGACGGTATTATCTGCCGCTAAGGTATCGGCGGCTTGCATGTAAGGTGCATCTTGAACTGTCTCAATTTGCTTGCTCCATTCACTGGCGACGCTTGCTGCTTCTTTACCGCGAGGATTGCTAGTGGGAATGCCTTTAACTTCATTAATTGCCAACTGGAGATCGGCAACTGTCGCGGTACTAGCAACGCTACGAGCATGTTGGAGTGCGGCGAGATCTTGAATTTCGAGTTGCCACAGTCCTGAAGATTGTTGGGCTTTTTGATAGAGGGAACTTTCTGGTTTGATGCCTTGAATCAGCGAGATGGCTGTTTCTAATTCGGAAATAGTGCCAGTTTTGGCATTGATTTGGGCTTGCGATAATCCGATGAGATCTTGGAGTTCGGTTTTGGTTTGGGTGGCGGATGGGGTTTTGTTGGCAATTTCGAGCGCACCGTTCCAGTCATTTTTATCGAATTTAGCTCTAGCCAGTGTGAGCATTTGCACGGACGCATTACCGATCAGTGTTTGGGCTTCGGTATGTGCGAAACTCTTAGGATCGACTTTGTTGGCAATTTCGACAGCTTTGAGTAAACTTGCAACTGAGGTAACTTTGACTAGTTGACGGGCTTCATCTAGCTTACTACTATCGGCTTTGGCAACTTGCACTAAGTCGGCTAGTTCTTGATATTTAGTCGTCGCCCAATAGCGATTGTTGAGGCGAGTTAGTTTGACGGCGACAGAGTAGGCATTTACCCATTTAGAACTATTTAATAATGCCCTAGTTTCACGATCGAGGGCGACACCTTTATTCCAAGTTTCTTGCCATTGCCCTAGTCGGCGGGACACAATTTTGTAAGCTGGCACATTTGAGGGGACTTGCTTGGCAGCATTGACGGCTTCATCGTAGTTACCCTCTTGATAACTTGCTTCTGCCAATCTTAAAATCGAAAGCGACCAGCGTTGGACGTTACTATCGATATAACTGCGCGTCGGATCGTTGGGTGCGATGTCTTTGACGAGATTTAGCGCAGCTACCAAATCTTTTAAGTTTTGCTTGCTGGCGGCTAGTTGTCCGCAATACACTCGCAGGGATGGCGAGGACATCGGGACGAAAATTTCAGGACAATTCGGTACGGCTTTGGGATTTAATAATAAGCCTAATGCCAAATAAACTAGTCCGCCAGAAATGCCTAGAGTCATAATTGCCCAGAATACCCAACTTCGGATAAACGACAATCGCAACCAAGGGGGCATCTGGTTGACTAATTGTTTAGTAACCTGGGTTGCTTGTTCAAAGTCGAAGCGTGCGCTTGGTTTTGCCAAAACTAGAAAATGGGTAGTTGGGATGGGGACGTGGGGCGGATTTACAATTCTGACTCGGAGCTGGGTGATGAAGACTTTAAGTTATCTGACTATGTGGGGTCTATTGTGATTTTGTTCGGTCTGCTTTGTCAAGTCCGATCGGTCATGGGTTAGCAGTTTGGCGCAGATCGATCGCGATCCTTTAGTATCTATTTTAGCTTACTGAGGTAGGGGTGAATATTTGCCCGATCGCGGTGACTAAATCGGTTAATTGTGCGGGTTGATGTGTTGCCATCAGCGATAGTCTGATTCTACTGGTAGGTACGGTGGGGGGGCGGATGGCGGGGGCAAAAATTCCGGCGTGTTGGAGTTGAGAACCGATCGACATTGCCGTGCTAGCATCGGGTAATTCAATACAAATAATTGGCGATTGCGAGGGAATGAGTCGTAACTCTGGGAGTTGCGCTGTAATCTGCTGTTTTAAATTTGCCACATTTTGCCACAGTTGTTGGCGGAGTTGAGGTGTGGTAGTAACGATCTCGATCGCGGTGAGTGCGGCGGCGGTATCTGCGGGGGAAAGTCCGGTAGTATAGATCCAGCTCGCACAGCGGTTTTTCAGAAAATCGACAATTGGGGCAGAAGCCGCGACATATCCGCCCAAACTACCCAATGCTTTACTGAGCGTACCCATTTCAATTAAAGGTTGCCCAACTAAATCGAAATGTTCGACCACACCCGCGCCATTACGTCCAAATATGCCTGTAGCGTGGGCTTCATCTACCAGCAGCATGGCATGATGTTCGATCGCCAATGCTAAAATTTCTGGGAGCGGACAAATATCTCCATCCATACTAAATACCGTATCGGTAATTATGAGACAGCGACGGTAACTATCCCGATGTGCCTGTAACAGTTCCTGCAAGTCGGCAACATCGCAGTGCCGATACTCCATAATTTTCGCCCCACTCAAGCGTGCGCCATTTTTAAGACTCGAATGGTTGACACGATCGCTCAAGATTAGGTCTTGCTTGCCCGCTAGAGCCGCGATCGTCCCTAAATTTGCCAAATACCCCGAACTAAAAACTAAGGCGGCTTCAGTGCCCTTTAAACCCACGATCGCCTCTTCAAGATCTTGATGGAGCTGTTTGTGTCCGCTCGTCAACCGCGAACCCGTCGCACCCGTACCAAACTGTTGCGTCGCCAGCATCGCCGCCCGAATCATCCGCTCGTCTCCAGCCAAACCCAGATAATCGTTACTACCAAAATTAATTAACGCGCGTCCCTCAATCGTTGCGGCATTACCTGGTAAACTCTCGATCGATCTCACCGTCCGATACCAGTTTGCCTGTCGAATCGTCTCCAAGGATCGATCGATCCAAGCATAAGGATTTAATTGATTCAAAATTGGAACTCTCGATCGATTAGTATATGAAAATAACTCTATCCCAACTCTTTTATGGCAGAAATCCAGTTTTCCAGAGGCATCACCGAACCAGTCGTTCCCGATGTCCGACTCACCAAATCTCGCAATGGTCAGCAAAGTAAAGCATCATTTTACTTTGAAAAACCAGAGATCCTCGGTAATGAAGTCAACGATGAAGTCACTGGACTGTATATGCTTGACGAAGAGGGCGAAATCGTCACGCGCGAAGTCAAAGCCAAATTTGTCAACGGTAAGCCCGAAGCCTTAGAAGCAATTTATATCATGAATTCTACGGCAGAGTGGGATCGCTTTATGCGCTTTATGGAACGCTACTCGGCAGATAACGGGTTAGGACTGACCAAAGCTGAAGAATAACTAGCTCATGCTCGATCGTACTTTACAACCTCATCCAGATTCGATTCCAGTTAGGATTAATTGTGCGATCGTTACTGTCAGCGATACCCGCACGCCTGCAACCGACAGTAGTGGTGCATTAGCCCAACAATTGTTGCAAGCTGCGGGACATACAATTGGTAGTTATCAGATCGTTCCTGACGAACCCGATCGAATTTTAGCCGAATTAGAACGGGTAATCGTGACTGTGCCTACCATTCAGGCGATCGTTTTTAATGGTGGTACGGGCATATCGACCCGCGATACCACTTACGATGCTATTTCCCGCATCTTGACCAAAACCATACCGGGTTTTGGTGAAATTTTTAGGTGGTTGAGCTACCAGGAGATCGGATCGCGCGCCATCTCCTCGCGGGCAATTGCCGGGACGTATCGAAACATGTTAGTTTTCTCGCTGCCCGGTTCGCGCGGTGCAGTACAATTGGGCATGGAAAAACTCGTTCTCCCCGAACTCATCCATTTAGTCAACCAATTAACATGAAATCTGCCAGCGGCGACAAACCCCAAAGCGATAAAAAAGTTTCTTTAAACTGGTTAAAATGGACGGCAATCTGCTTATCGATCGGTAGTATTGTTGCTGTAAAAATGCTATTTGTCGTCGATAAAGATCTAGAAATTAGCACTAAAGTTGGTGGTAATAGTTGGAAATTAAATTCACAATCGATTCGGGTGGCTGCCACCAATGTGAAAAATTTTACAGCCCAGCATATTAACCCTCAGTTAAAAATACTCAACCAGCAATCGCACCAGCTATTTACCCAGACTAGCGACACCATCACAGCTCGAAGAGATTGGTGTATTTCTAAATCGCAAGTTTCAACAGCTTTAGATAAAGTTAAAAGCTTAAATCCGCTCGAAGCCGATCGTGACATTCAAAGTAAAGATAGTTATTCTAATGCCACTAAAAAGCTGTCAAAACCTACCCAGCCGAAAACTCAGCCAGCTCGGATCGATAATTGGTGCGTGACTACTGGAGTAGCAAAATAGCCAGGTGTTCGCGAGTAACTATTTCGATCGCAGCTCCGATCTATAGTTAATCTTAACTAACGCAAGTTGATAGTTATCACCAAGGTTAAAGATTTGGGTATCAGGTATTAGCGATGCGATAAAACCTAATACCTAATAGCTAACACCTAACACCTAACACCTAACACCCATCTCACTAAAAACCCATAGACCCACAACTTGGGTTAAATAGCAATATAGGACACCAAATCGATGGAACTACCCGATATCGTCAGCCACTTATTTGCAGCCAAGCAAGCCAAAGGGCTGAGTTTTGCAGATTTAGAAAAAATCTTAAACCGCGATGAAGTCTGGATTGCGGCGGTATTGTATCGCCAAGCCGCGACATCTGAAGACGAGGCAAAACTACTCGTTGAGGCTCTAGGCTTAGATCCTAGTTATATCGATCTGCTAATGGAATATCCTATCAAAGGTTTGGGGCCGATCGTGCCGACAGATCCGTTCATCTACCGTTTCTACGAAATTATCCAGGTATATGGCTTTCCGCTCAAGAGTGTCATCCAAGAAAAGTTCGGGGATGGCATTATGAGCGCGATCGATCTTACGATGGATGTAGATAAAGAAGTAGATCCTCAAGGCGATAGAGTAAAACTTACCATGTCTGGTAAATTTCTGCATTACAAGAAGTGGTAAAAATACGTATTGACTTTTTGCTGATGCTTAAAACTATTTCTCAGTTTGGACTTCCTGACTAAAAAATAAAGCACAGAATCTTTTAATTATTCCCGACATATTTTCGTCCAATTTGACGGGTATATTAAGTTTGTGTAGCATTGGGTTAACAAAGCTGTGAAAAGCGTTTATGTCTTGTGGTCGTTAGTGACTGGTGTGAGTTTGTTTAGCGTTCGGACTTTTGGAAATCCGTTTAGCGACCAGGTGCAGTATCGAGTTGAATATAGTGGCAAAGCCGGGAGTACATTGTGGGGAAGTTATACAATGACCCAACACAATCGTACCCGTAGTAGTACAACAGAACAAGCGATCGGTAAATTACCATTAACGATCGATTTTACGACTGGTAAAAATATGACAATTTCGGCAAATGGTTCGACCGAAAACCGGGAGCCGATTACCATCAGAATTTACAAGCATGGCGCGGAATGTAGCAATTCCGATCGGATCGATCGAGCGGGAGTAACTGATACAGTTGTATGTAGATAATTGGTAATTCAATTATCTACATACAACCAAAAATATCGCAGATGCAGCCAAGCCTGCTAAATAAAGATGGTTGTCCACATTCCGTTATGCAGAATGTGGGATTTTTGTGAGGCTAGATCCCCGACTTCTCAAAGAAGTCGGGGATCTGATTACAGGATACAACACTTTTGTAATTAAGGGAATGGATTGACATGAAAATTGGGATCGTTGGTGGCGGAATTGTGGGGTTGACAACTGCT
>NZ_JANYJC010000362.1 GCF_025361915.1 Chamaesiphon sp. GL140_3_metabinner_50 | reverse complement strand
GACTACCTCACGCCTAGTAATACCAGATGCCAGCGGTAAATGGAAGGGATAGTGATGTTATGTAACAAAATTAGGTTTTAGGCTTTAGGGATAATGTTTCAGGCTTTAGGCTTTTAGTATTGCTAAAGGCGAGGCTACGCCAACGGACATAGCTCACTTACCAGCGTTAGTTTATGGGACGCAAGCGTTCTATGCCATCCCCTAAAGCCTAAAGCCCAAAACCTAAAGCCTAATCCTAAACCCCTTGCTCATCCATCCACCAAATGGGATGATGGGGAGAAATTGTTAAATTCATATATATTATGCCTGTAACCGCTCAATCCGTAGACCAACTCGCTATTAATTCAATTCGGTTTCTCGCTGTCGATGCGATCGAAAAAGCCAAATCTGGACATCCAGGTTTACCAATGGGTGCGGCTCCGATGGCTTACGTGTTATGGCAAAACTTCATGCGGTACAACCCCAAGAACCCCCAATGGTTCAACCGCGACAGGTTTGTATTGTCTGCCGGACATGGTTCGATGCTACAGTACGCGCTGCTGCACCTGACTGGTTACGATAGCGTCAGTATCGAAGACATCAAAAACTTCCGTCAGTGGGGTTCTAGCACTCCCGGACACCCCGAAAACTTTGAGACTGCGGGGATTGAAGTAACGACAGGCCCGCTCGGTCAAGGGATTGCTAACGGTGTGGGTTTGGCTGTCGCTGAAGCTCACTTGGCTGCTAAATTTAACAAACCCGATGCCAAAATCGTAGACCATTACACCTACGTCATCGTCGGCGATGGTTGTAATATGGAAGGCATTTCGGGCGAAGCAGCTTCGATCGCCGGACACTGGGGTTTAGGCAAGCTGATTGTCTTATACGATGATAACCATATCTCGATCGACGGATCGACTGATGTTGCCTTTACTGAAGATGTCTCCAAGCGGTTTGAAGCTTATGGCTGGCATACCATCCACGTTGAAGACGGCAACACCGACTTAGCCGCCATTTCGGCAGCATTAGAAGCAGCCAAGAAGGTTACCGACAAACCCACGATGATCAAGGTCACAACCATCATCGGTTACGGTTCCCCCAACAAATCCAACACCGCTGGCATTCACGGTGCTGCTCTAGGCGATGCCGAAATCAAACTTACCCGCGAAAACCTCGGCTGGGAACACGCTCCCTTTGAATTACCCGCCGATGCTGTCGCTCACATGCGCGAAGCGATCGATCGCGGTGCCAAAGCTGAAGGTGAATGGGAAGCTACGATGGCTACCTACAAATCCAAATATCCCACAGAAGCTGCCGAATTTGAAAGTTTGACCTCGCGCAAACTTCCCGACGGTTGGGATAGCGTCTTGCCTACCTACACCCCCGAAGATAAGGCTCTAGCTAGCCGCAAGCACTCCGAAAATTGCCTCAATAAACTGGCGACAGTTTTGCCAGGATTAATGGGCGGTTCGGCTGACTTAACGCACTCCAACCTCACCGAAATTAAAGAATCAGGCGACTTCCAAAAAGGCGAGTACCAAAATCGCAACGTCCACTTCGGCGTACGCGAACATGCGATGGGTGCCATTTGTAACGGTATGGCTCTCGACAACTCCGGTTTAATTCCTTACGGTGCAACCTTCCTGATCTTCACCGACTACATGCGTGCGGCAATTCGCCTCTCGGCATTATCTCAAGTCGGTGTACTCTGGGTAATGACTCACGATTCGATCGGGCAAGGTGAAGACGGTCCCACGCACCAACCGATCGAAACAATCGCCTCATTGCGCGCCATCCCTAACCTGACAGTTATTCGCCCCGCTGATGGTAACGAAACCTCTGGTGCGTATAAAGTCGCGATCGAAAAAGCCAGCCAGCAAGCTCCAACTCTGTTCGCATTATCCCGTCAAAACCTGCCCAACTTAGCCGGAACTTCGATCGCGGGTGTCGCTAAAGGTGCCTACACGATCGTGGACTCTCAAGGTACTCCCGACATCATTTTGATCGGCACAGGGTCTGAAGTCAGTTTGTGCGTCTCTGCCGCTGAGAAACTCACCGCTGAAGGCAAAAAAGTTCGCGTCGTCTCCATGCCTTCATGGGAACTATTCGACGAGCAAGATGCCGCCTACCAAGAATCTGTCTTCCCCAAAGCAGTTACCAAGCGCGTCGCTGTCGAAGCTGCTTGCAGCATGGGTTGGCACCGCTTCGTTGGTATGGATGGCGGTTTAGTTACTGTCGATCGTTTTGGTGCTTCGGCTCCTGGCGGCGTAGTGCTGGAAAAATACGGTTTCACTGTCGATAACGTTGTTGCTACTGCTAAGAAAGTTTTAGGTTAATCGCTGCGACAACTAAATTAAGGTAATTTCTGAGCATAATTATCCCCTAATATTGGGGATATTCTCGATCGGGAATCACCTAAGGTAATTAATTATTTACAGGCGAGCATGATGCTCGCCTTTTTCCTCGGTTAAACTAACAGTCTGACCACAAAATCGCACCTACATAAATGCACGTACTCTCAATTCCCACTTGGGTGATTCATGTTTCTAGCGTCATTGAGTGGATAACCGCAATTTGGCTAATTTGGCTCTATGCTGAAGCTAGTGGTAATTTGGCGTGGCGGAATCTTTCGTTTGGGATGTTACCCGCGTTGGTGAGTGCCATGTGTGCCTGTACTTGGCATTTCTTCGATAATACTTTGGCTCTAGAATGGTTGGTAACCCTCCAGGCTGCCATGACGGTGGTAGGTAATGCCACGATGTGTTTGGCTGCTTGGCAGATTAGTAAACAGTCAATCGTAAATAGTAAGATATGACACCTTCGCTAATTGAATCGATATTTTCTAAGGAATCATTGTTTGCAGTTTCCTTGTTTCCTTATTTAGGGTTTCTATGGTTTATGACCAAAAAAATTGAAACCCCGAAAATTGCCTTAATTGGTTTCTATCTAACTTTGGTATTTGTTGCCGTCACAATTCCCATTGGTGCATACGCGCAACTCGTTTTACATAAATCTTTAGCAGATGTCGATCTTTTACATGGTGGTGCCGAATTTTTTCTAACTCTTTCTAATATCACGATCGTGTTCGGGTTTGGTCGAGCATTGAGTAAGTTGAAAGTTGAGAGTTGAAAGTATAGCAGTCATAACTGATTTATGAGAATATCTTTCTTTCTCTCTGCGCTCTCTGTCTCGATCGCTTGTAAACCGTCGGGGAACAGAGGCGTGCGCAAATCGCTGCGTCTGTGCGGTTCAAAATACACAGATCTCAATTCTCACAAATAAAATAGGATTGCTATATGGGTAAATGTGCGATCGGATTGGGGAGTAATTTAGGCGATTCGCTGGCGATTTTGACTGGAGCGATCGATCGACTCAAAACACATCCACAGATCGAGTTAATCGCCGTTTCTAGCTGGTATATTACCGCTCCAGTTGGGCCACCTCAGCCAGATTATACAAACGCTTGTGCAACGCTTGAGACTAGTCTGACACCATTAGATTTATTGAATACTTTACACGCGATCGAAGCTGAATTTGGACGGGTGCGGCAAGAAGTATGGGGAGCGCGGACTCTCGATTTAGACTTATTACTATACGACAATCTAATTATCGATCTGTCTACCTTACAAATTCCTCATCCCCGCATGTGCGAACGAGCATTTGTGCTGATACCACTAGCTGAAATTGCCCTAAATTGGATCGAACCAAAATCTGGCGATTCGATCGCCACCCTCTGCAACAAGTTAGAATATTCAGGAGTTAAATTACTTAAACCTAAGACCCAAAACCTAACACCTAATACCTAAAAAAATATGCCACTCGGAAATGAACCTGCAAAACTTTTACAAAAAAAGCTGCACTATCAGGGACGCAAATTTAATTTTACAGTCGATCGCATCGAGTTACCTAATGGTGTAGTAGGAGACTGGGAATGCATTCACCATCCGGGGGGTGCGATGGCGGTACCGATTACGCCAGAGGGCAAATTAGTATTAGTAAAACAATATCGGTTTGCTACCCAAGGTCGAATTTTAGAGTTTCCCGCTGGGACATTAGAAGTAGGCGAAAGTCCAGCAACAACCATCGGTCGAGAAATTGAAGAAGAAACCGGATATCGGGCTAGCAAATGGCAAGATTTAGGTGAATTTTTTCTCGCACCTGGTTATTCTGACGAAATTATTTATGCTTTTTTGGCACAAGATTTAGAAAAACTAGCCGTTAGACCTGCGGGTGATGATGATGAAGATATTGAGGTAGTATTAATGACTCGATCGGAATTTGAAGCGGCTATTTATGCAGGCGAACCGATT
This sequence comes from Chamaesiphon sp. GL140_3_metabinner_50, assembly GCF_025361915.1. Lineage (GTDB taxonomy): Bacteria > Cyanobacteriota > Cyanobacteriia > Cyanobacteriales > Chamaesiphonaceae > Chamaesiphon. The sequence continues at coordinate 12,153 of NZ_JANYJC010000362.1, read as the reverse complement.
GATGCTAAATCGATTGCTGCCTACTTCCTGGCGTGTAAGTATCTCGGATAGTGAATTGAGATCTACTATCCGAAAATGTGGTTGAAATTGAGTACGCTACTCAAGTTAAGATTACTTGAGTACGCCGTGCTGAGAAAGAATTTGCTCGACTTTAGCCTCTTCAATCTTCGAGGTTAATTTTGTCGATTCATGTAAGTCTCTTTGGGTTTTTGCCAAGGTAAAAGTCGAAGCTACCGAAAAGCCCAACCCCATCCCAATAAAACCTCTAACCCAGATATCACCGGGCATAAAAATAATGCCAGTAGTTGTCATTCCTACTGAGAGAATAAAAGATGCCCATGTTTGAAAAATCCAGGCGTTGCTATCTTTTTGAGTGCCGATCTGCTGCATGATACTTATTACCTAATTTTAAAGATTGCGGATTGATTTGTTTGTGTCGATGTGTCAATCTTAAACCGAATAAAAATCGATCGGGTTTTAGAGTGGACAGTTTTTTAACTGGCTCTAACCTATCGCGATCGGAGATTTGATAGAGTGGCGGTAGAAGTAAAGGCATTCGCGATCGAGCTTTGTGGTTTACCATAAAGAATGATTCTCCCTACCGACCGAGCAATGACCAATCCCCAGTCTCAGCCTACCTCCCAGATTGCCCCCAAACAGGCTCCACTAGTACCGCCCGATGGTTGGATGGAAATTGGTGCGATCGTCGGCGCACAAGGCATTAAGGGGGAAGTGAAGGTTAATCCCAACTCCGATTTTCCCGAACGATTCGAGCGTGCAGGCGAACGGTGGTTGTGGGGAAGTCAAGATCTCCAGCCGAGATCGGTTCAATTGCAAAAGGGGTATCAAATCCCTGGTAAAAACTTGTATGTAGTCAAACTAGATGGGATTACAGATCGATCGCAGGCGGAAAATCTGCGAGGACAAATGCTACTATTACCAACTACCGATCGACCGCGATTGCAACCAGGCGAATATCACAGTCAGGATTTGATCGGTTTGTCAGTATTTCATCAGGTGACTGGGTTGGAAGTTGGCGTAGTTGCCGATATTTTTACGGCTGGGCATGAAATTTTAGTGGTAAATGTCCCCACTGGCGATGGTAAAGTAGCGGAGGCGATGATTCCATTTGTCACAGCCATCGTCCCGGTTGTCGATCTTGCCAATCGGCGGATCGAAATTCTCCCCCCGCCTGGATTGTTGGAGTTATATTTACCTAATTCTAAATCGCAGCCAGAGGCGGATTAGCTTCAACGTTTCTCATCAGACTCGCTCCGAAAATCGGGCTGTGGAATTTAGGCTTTAGTCTCGTTCGAGATTAGCTTCGATCGGAGTTTTTAAAAATAAAACTGCTGCAACCCGCATTATGTCGTCAACCGCCGCGCCTCTTCTCTAAAACTTCCCCCCAGAATCGACTCGGAACAGGATGTGTAGAGCAATGGAATGGGAACATTCTAGAGCCGATCGTCAACAACAACCACAAAGCACTAACGAACGATCGAGATGGAACAGCTTAATAATGCATTTACGCTCTTTTTAAGCTTACTAGTAGAGGCAATTCCGTTCCTGCTGCTAGGAGTTTTATTATCGAGCGTACTGCTGATTTTTATCGACGAGCGGTGGTTGCTGGCTCATGTGCCCAAGAACCCTGTATTGGGAGCATTTACAGGTAGTTGTATCGGGTTTTTGTTTCCCGTCTGCGAGTGTGGAAATGTGCCTGTAGCGCGCAGGTTAATTATGCAGGGAGTACCGCTCCCGGTGGCGATTGGCTTTTTAATTGCCGCACCAACAGTCAATCCGATTGTGATTTGGTCTACTTGGATTGCGTTTCACGATCGACCGGAAATTGTGGTATTGCGAGTGTTATTCTCGTTAATTATCGCGACGGTAATTGGTTGTATTTTTAGTGTCCAAACCGATCTTAAAGCTATTTTACAACCTGCGATCGCATTAGGGAAAATTCGCGCCGAACCAAAATTTAGTAATACTGTCAGCCTGCTCGATGGTGGCGATTTTATGTTAGGCGGTGCGGGAATGGCAACAAAACGCATGACTCAAATGCCGATTCAGCAGCCCAGAAAATCGTGGCGGGCTAATGTTAATTTAGTAATCGATAATGTCGTCCAAGAGCTGCGAGAATTAGGCGGAGTTTTAATTTTGGGTAGTGCCGTAGCGGCAGCAATTCAAACGCTCACGCCCCGCGAACTCATTGTCAGTCTAGGATCGGGGCCGATTATCTCGATCGTCGTAATGATGATTTTAGCTGGCTCGATTTCAATTTGTTCGACAGTTGATTCTTTTTTCGCCCTTTCATTTGCAGCCACATTTACGAGCGGTTCGCTGTTGGCATTCCTCGTATTTGGGCCGATGTTCGATCTTAAAAGTATCGGGTTAATGTTATCGATATTTAAACCTAAAGCCATCTTTTACCTATTTGCGATCGCAACTCAACTTACCTTCTTATTGACCCTATTTGTGAACTTCCATGTCAGTTAATAACCCAACCACTCGCTCCATTATGCGTAAGTCGTTGTTAGATATTACGGCAATTACCACATGGGGAATTTTATTACTCAAATATGCGATCGATGGGACTTTATACATCCTCATCCATCCGAGTTATTATCTACTCGTTACCGTTACAGGCGGCTGTTTACTCGCAATTGGCTTATTTCAAAGCTGGCGACTGTATCGAGGTACCATTGCTAGCTCTGCCGAACTGCACAGCACCTTACTACCGCAAGGCTTCACCACAATGTTACTATTGGGTACCGCGATCGCCGGATTGATTATTACTCCCAAACTATTTACCAGTCACGCCGCCATCCAACGGGGAGTTTCTACCGAATCAGTCACCGTTACCCGCAGCAAAACTCAAGCCTTCCGCACTAACGTGCGATCGGACTCTAAAACCCTGGTAGATTGGGTACGCACGCTGAATAATTACCCCGAACCCGATGCATATTTAGGGCAAAAAGCCAATATCAATGGGTTCGTACTTTATCCCAAAGATCTCCCCGCCAATCATCTAATGCTATCGAGATTTGTGATTACCTGCTGTGCCGCAGATGCTTATCCCGTTTCGATTCCAGTCAAATTCACAGGCAATCTTCAATCCTATCCTCAAGATAGCTGGTTGCAAGTCAAAGGTAAAGCGATTGTCGAAACCTTCGCAGGTAGTCGTCGCCTAGTCATCGAAGCCACCGAACTCAAACCCATTTCCGCACCTAAAAATCCCTATCAGGAATAGGTTTTAGGTTTTAGGCTTTAGGCTTTAGAGGAACTGCGTTCCAAATTTTAAGTAGTCACACTCCTTACTCCTTACTTCTTACTTCTTACTCCTTACTTCTCCCCATCCCCCGTGAACCCCAGCAAACCGACACAACCGCTCGATCGCACTGCGATTATTTTCATGGCAGGATTAGCAATTGCTACCCTGATCTTACTGTGGAGTGGCGATCGGACATTGCCGCAAGTCCGTGATTTTAATTGGCAAAATCGAAAGATTGGTGCCGAAGATACCGCATTTACCCTAACATTCAATCGTCCGATCGATCGCGATGCGGTTGCCAAACAACTTCAAATTCAACCGCCGCTACCTGGAAAAATTAGCTGGGCGGGGTCTAGAATGGCTTATACGCTCACAAACCCAGCTCCGTATGGAAATTCGTATCGAGTCGATTTACAAGGCGTAAGAGAGACAATTGGCAAGGATAGCGGTAAAGAGATCGTGCCATTTCAGGGCAGATTTAAGACACCCGATCGAATGTTTGCTTATATTAGCAGTGGCGAAACCGAACGCGGTCGAATTGTAATTTACAATTTTAGAACTCAAAAACCGCAGCTAGTTACTCCTGAAAATTTAGTCGTTACCGATTTTAAAGTCGATAGTGCCAGTCAAACCATCGTTTTTACAGCCACCGATGCCAAGACGCTCCAAAACGGACAACCTGCGATCGCTTCTCAGCAAGTTTACAGCGTCACGACTGGAATTGCTCCCCGCGATCGCAATCTGCCAAGTAATCCGGCTGGTAAAGTCGAATTACTTCTCGATAATCGGGAATATCAAAACGTCAAATTCGATTTCTCAGCCGATGGGAATAAAGTAGTCGCGCAACGTGTCAGCCGCAAGAATCCTAGTGATTTTGCGTTGTGGGTAGTATCGCTAGATAAATCTACCGCTCCGACTAAATTAAAACAAAGTGGCGATTTTGTAATTACTCCCGATAGTACTCAAGTTGCCGCAGCAGTAGGCGAAGGAATCTCAATTTTTCCGATCGTACCGACACAAGGTAGCAATCTAGATTTTTTACCCAAATTTGGTAACGTGCTAAGTTTTGCCGCCGATGGCACTGCCGCCGCAATGGTGGAATATAATAGCGACTATACTAAGTCATTATTTTCAGTCGATAATCAAGGCATCGAACAGCAAATATTTAAGACAACTGGCTCGATTTGGGATGCCAAGTTTTCTCCAGATAAAAGCATTATTTACTGCTTGGCAACCGAACTCAAGACTAAGAATAATAACAGTCAAGAAGAACCATTTTTAGCCGCGATCGATCTCAAAACTAAAAAGATCTTATCGATGACTTTGTTACCGATTCAGCAAGGACTTCAGATGAGTTTGTCGCCAGATGGATTGGCACTAATGTTCGACCAAATCGACCTCGGCGAAAGCACCAACCAGATTATTCAAGGTAACAGTCATGGCATTTTATGGCTATTACCAATCCCACCTAATATTCGCGAACTTACTCAGCCTGTAACTGCCGATCGATTACCTATTTCTGGTTGGCATCCTCGCTGGCTCTCATGAAATTTAGATTTGACCGAATATTAGGATATTTATGAATATTTACTCACAGCTAATTTTCCCGAATTTAATCGACAAAGTGATGTCCGATCGAAGTTTTAGTGAATATCGTAAAACCGTACTTGCAGATGCAGTAGGCGATGTATTAGAAATTGGGTTTGGTACTGGTTTAAACTTAGCTTACTACCCGGCCAAGCAAGTCAATAATATTACTACTATCGACATTAATACGGGGATGAACAAACTAGCTCAAAAGCGGATTGCAGTTAGTCCGATTTCAGTCAATTTTCAAGTTTTAAATGGTGAAAACTTACCGATGGAAGATGATACTTTCGATACGGTTGTCAGTACCTGGACGTTGTGCAGTATCAAGAATCTAGATCGAGCGATCGCTGAAATTTATCGAGTCTTAAAACCTGGTGGTAAATTCTTATTTATCGAGCATGGATTGAGTAACGAACCAAATATTCAAACCTGGCAACACCGAATTACTCCCATTCAAAAATTCATCGGCGAAGGCTGTCATCTCGATCGCGATATTAAGAGAGCAATCTCTCAAGTATTCGATCGACTGGATATTAAGGAATTTTACGCACCCAATACGCCCAAAATTGGTGGCTATTTTTATCAAGGTGTCGCTATTAAATAGGAATCGATTAGCTGGAGATATCAACATATCAACCAATTTTCATCAGGGTGCATTCCCAAACTAATCGGGGTTGAACGTAGGCGAGTAAATGCGATCGGGTTTGTTCTAGTAGTTCGATAATTTGGGGATTGCGGTACTTTTCCCAATAGATATATTGCAAATAATCGACCAGCCATAATTGCTCGGTAGCATCTAAATCTCGATCGATCTGCTGGGCTAATTCTAGTCCCTGACGGCGGGTAAGTGGTAATTTGCTCGATCGATCGAGCAAGTCGGCGGGGAGGGTTTGGAACTGCTCCCAGATGGCGATCGCCGCACCAGGACTGCCTTGAGCTAGTCCGAGAATTTCGGGTCGAGTGAGAATTTCGGGTTTGCCGAGGTTGGTTAATACTTGCGCCATTAAAGTGCGATCTAGTCTTTGAAACGGGATCTGCTGACAGCGGGAGACGATTGTCGGTAACAGGGATTCAACGCTGGTGGCGACTACAATAATTGTCGCTTTTCCTGGCTCTTCTAGAGTCTTTAACAGGGCATTTGCGGCTCCTTCTGCCATTGTCTGCGCTTGTTCGATCGCAATCACAGATCTAGAGCCGAGTAATGGCGGACGCGATAAAAATCGACCGATGTCGCGAATTTGCTCGATCCGCAGTTGAGGAGGTGCTTTGCGTTTGACACCTGCGGCGGTGGCTTCAGCGGCGGAGAGGAGTTTTCCCTGGTGGCTATAGGTAGGTGCTACCCATAATACGTCGGGATGATTGCCTTGGCGGAGTTTTTGCTGAATTAATGCGCGATCTTGTTCGCCTGTGCCGTTGGTGAAGATTAGTTCGATAAAGCACCGTGCGGCGAGGCTTTTACCGATGCCATCCGCGCCATGGAATAGATATGCAGGTGCTAACCGTTGCTTGATAATCGATCGAGTCAACAGTTCGACAGCTTGGGTTTGTCCGAGTAAGGCAGAGCTAAATTGAATCAAATTTCCAGTTTCCAAACCGCACAGCACAATTGTACCATTAAATCCGATCGAGATGGAAGATGGGAGCTGGTAGAAATCAGTTGGCTGGCAAAAATCGAACATCGTACCTCAACTCAGCGACGCTGAGAAATAGCTGACAGATCGGAATCAACTCCCATCTCCCATCTCCCATCTCCTCTAAAGAAATAACTAAATTAGTGCGACTATCTTCGTACTTCATGGGTACACTATGGTGAAGGTACTATCGGAGTAGACTTAGCCATTTAAATCATCGCCAATCTCAAGAGACACACTACACCAGTACAGTATATGAACGAGCGTTTACGCGACAAGTTAATATGAACGCGACTGAACCCCCATTTCAACGAATTTTACTAGTTGATGACGATCTGGTCGTTCGAGCTAAGGTTAGTGAGTCATTACAAGAGGATGGTTTTGAAGTTATCCTGGCCAAAAATGGTCATGATGGAATTGCGGCGTATCAAGAACATCACCCCGATTTGATTCTTGTCGATGCGGTGATGCCAATTTTAGATGGCTTTGAATTTTGCGAACAGCTTAAAAATTTGGGCGAACGACTGACCCCAATTTTAATGATTACATCATTAGATGATGATGATTCTGTCGATCGAGCTTTTGCTTCAGGGGCGACTGATTATATTACTAAACCGATTAATTTACCGATTCTCCGCCAGCGAGTCAGAAATCTAGTTCGTCAGTCGCATTTAATTAAAAATCAATTAAACGAACTTCAAAAAGCAAACCAGAATTTACAACTTTTAGCTAATTTAGATAGTTTGACTAAATTAGCTAATCGGCGGGGTTTTGATGAGTATATTCAGAAGGAATGGGATCGGATGCAGCGGATTGCTGCTCCGTTATCTTTGATTATGTGCGATGTCGATTTTTTTAAGAATTATAACGATCGGTATTTACATCCTAATGGCGATAAATGCTTAATTAAAGTAGCGATGGCAATGCGAAAAGCCATCCGACGTAGTGGCGACTTAGTAGCGCGGTATGGTGGTGAAGAATTTGCGATCGTGCTACCCAATACCGATGCTTTAGGTGCGATTTCTGTGGCTGAAAATATTCGCTCGTCGATTAGAAATTTGCAAATTACCCACGAAGCTTCGGCTGTTTGTCCTTATGTGACCATTAGCGTGGGGGTATCAACAATTATTCCCAATCGGGAGAATGATTTTCAAACCTTAATTCATGCTGCCGATCGAGCCTTGTATCAAGCTAAATCTCAAGGACGCGATCGGGTGACAATGTTGGTGGCTTAATTAACTTCGTTGGCTTCGAGATTTTGTGCGATCGCCATAACTTATTTAATAATACTGCTTGTAATTATTTTATATTGTTGTAACGGCTATGTGTCAATAATCTCGTTTGGATCCGGTTTGGCGTGACTTTGCAATCGCGATCGCATCGGTTCCGGATAGTGACTAACAGCTCGACAGCTAAAACTTCACGAAAATTCAGAACTTTCGCAAACTTAGCTGGTCGATCGGTCATCTCTGATGCGATAATGAGCGATCGCTCAACATTTAGAAAAGACCGTAAGTTCCATGTTATTGACAATACCCACCTGGAATAGCCTTGCAGATCGATCTTTAGCAGGGGAGATATTAACCAGGGATGAGAGCCTTGCTGTACTTCAGGCAAAAGATGAGGTGTTGCTAGAGCAAATCGCCGCAGCTTATCGGGTGCGCCGTCACTACTGGAGCAATCGCGTCAGGCTCCATTATTTGTTAAACGCGCAGAGCGGTTTGTGTCCAGAAGATTGTCATTATTGCTCGCAGTCGAAAATTTCTACTGCCGAAATCGAAAAATATCCCCTGATGGCGCAGTCGAAAATTCTCGAAGCAGCCAAACGCGCCGCCGAACTTCAGGCGGGGACTTTTTGCATGGTAATTTCCGGTCGATCGCCAAATGAAGCGACTTTTGGTAAAGTATTAGATGCCGTACGCGAAGTAAAGGCGAATTACGATCTGAAAGTTTGCGCTTGTCTGGGCTTATTAAGTGAGGAACAAACCCACCGCCTCGCCGAAGCTGGAGTCGATCGAGTCAATCATAACCTCAATACCTCCGCATCTAACCACGATCGGATCGCGACGACCCACACTTATACCGATCGAGTTGAGACTGTTAAAAATGTCCGTGCTGCGGGAATTACGACCTGTTCTGGCGGCATTTTGGGGATGGGGGAGTCAAATGATGATGTTATCGATTTAGCCCTATCCCTGCGCGAATTAGGCGTGACTAGCGTCCCGATCAATTTCCTGATTCCAATTCCTGGCACTAAGTTTGCAGATGTTAAGCAATTAACACCGCAACAATGTTTGCGGATGTTGTGTTTATTCCGGTTCTTATTACCTTCCCAAGAAATTCGGATTGCTGGCGGGCGTGAAGTGCATTTGCGATCGCTTCAACCGTTAGGATTATATGTGGCAAATTCAATTTTTGTCGGCGATTATCTCACGACACCCGGACAATCGGCAACTCAAGATTGGGATACAATTGCCGATTTGGGCTTTGTATTAGAAGCTGCGGATGGTTCGCCGATTTAGTCTATAAAGTCCCCGCTACATCCCCGACTTCTCTAAGAAGTCGGGGATGTGTCTGCGCGAGTGTCTTCAGTTTTTCGAGCAAACGTTTTAGAATCCGTAAGAAAGTCCGATCGATAATACGGGATAAATATTAAACCCTTTGAGATCGTTTTCGGTTTGACGAGCTTGATTATCGAGTTGTGCGCGAGTAATGGGATTGTTATTAAAAGCTGAATTGCTGGCTGTTAAAGAGACTTTAGGCGAACCCGCAAACATTACACCCAAATCTGCATTGAATCCGAAACCTTCATTGCTAGATTTCCCAATCCCGATGCCGATATAAGGCGCGATCGAGTTACCATACTTATATTCACCGCTGAGCGTACCGACGTTACTGGCTGAAAATTGATTGCCATCAATCGTATAAACACCATTATTACTGGGTTTACCAGTTACGGCAAAGCGATTATTTTGAGCCACTAAGCCGCCAGTAATTCGGAAACCGCTGCTAGTAAATGGGTAGTAATCGCCCACTAACTGAATGCTGCTAAAGTTTAACTGTGCATCGTAATTAACACCGCTATCGGTACGATTGGCACTAATATTCCCAAAGTTAAAACCCAGCCTAGCGTCGAACTGTGGTGTCAATGATTTGGCTACCTCTACACCGATACCGAGCGTACCGACTTTTGCGCTCACACCGATTCCTGCCGATTCCTTAGTATTAGTCGAACTTTGCGAAACCGCCATCCGTTTGGTCGGCAATGCTGGAATAATTGGATCGAGACCGATATCTAATCCTAGTCCTGGTTTAGGTGTCTGTCGATCGATAATGGCGATAGTTTCCCCGGCGGTAGCCGAATCGATGGCGAACGCATTTAAAAGCAAGATTCCGATCGAAATCGCAATCGGGCGGCAGTATTTAAGATATGACATTAAGGATTACCTCCACTGATTCTACACTCAATTAAATTGGGTAGTATATTCGTAGCAATCGCCAGTTGCTTATTAATATACTACCCAGCTAATCGATCTAAATTGCAATTCCGGTAAAAACTACCCAAAATTAGTTCGATCGATCTCAGATGATGTCTGAAAAGATTTTTTGATATGTATCGTAGATCTCAATCCCCCTAAATCCCCCTTAGAAAGGGGGACTTCCGGATCCGGTTTCCCCCCTTTTTAAGGGGGGCTAGGGGGGATTTCTAGGGTTTAAGCTCAAAAGAATTGACTTTTCAGATACCCTCTCAAGAAAATTTAATTTTGAGATAATCCTCATCCATCTTCGCACCAGTCGGCTGAAGTGCCGCTAGAGCCTGGGGTAGCACAATATTTCGACGATGGTTGCCAATCCGGATATTTAACTCATCTCCAGTTTTATTGAGCTGAATTTGGTCTTTGGCAATTCCGGGGAGATACAGCTCTAAACTGTAGAGACTATTTCCTTCTTGTACAATTCTCGTCGTCGTTTCCTTATAGTAAACCTGACTGGGATCTTCATCGGCATAGAGAGTTTCTTTCAACCGATCTAATGCTTCGAGACCACATAATTCTTCGGTATATAGTGGTACCTCTTTCACTGGCAATGGATGAAAATTCTCGTGAATTTCGAGGCGATACTTTTCTTGATTTTCTTTCCAAGTTTTAAAGAACGGATCGGTAACGGTTTCAGGAATAATCCGGTTAGCAATAACCAAATCTGTAGACACATTATACAGACTCAAATAAGCATGAGCGCGCAGCGATTCTTTAATTACCATCTTTTCAGGATTAGTAACTAACCGTACCGAAGATACAGTATTATCCATCAAAATCTTCTGTAATGCCTCGATTTGCTCGTAAAATTCATAAGGTGCGTCCATCACTTCCTTATTCGGCAAAGAGAAACCCGCAATCGGTCTGAAGAATGGCTCTACTAACGGTCTGAGCGCGACAGAAACCGCTTGTAACGGCTTATAAAACTTCCGCATGTACCAGCCACCAACTTCAGGCAAACTCAGCAGTCTCAGGGCAGTCCCGGTGGGTGCAGAGTCAATAATCAACACATCATAAATACCTTCATCAAAGTGCCGCTTCATCCGCACCAGTCCGAAGATCTCATCCATCCCTGGTAAAATCGCTAGTTCCTCAGCCTGTACCCCTTCCATCCCTCGCGCTTGCAATACGTCGGTAATATAGCGTTTTACCGCACCCCAATTACCTTCTAACTCCTTGAGTGCATCCAATTCCGCACCCCACAAATTGGGACGAACTTCACGCGGATCGTGTCCCATTTCCATATCGAAGCTATCTGCTAGCGAGTGAGCGGGATCGGTACTTAGTACGAGGGTACGATGCCCTAGTTCGGCACATCGCAAGCCAGTAGCCGCCGCGACAGAGGTTTTACCTACGCCACCTTTGCCAGTCATTAAAATTAAACGCATGTTCTCTATGTTTTGTCCGAGTAATTTTTGGCGCAGCCTCTCTGGTGAGAACATCGCTAGTATCGATCTTAGCGGTTTTTGCGCTGACGAGCTATGTTCGGGGATCGCTAAAGATCGGGTTTAAATTATCACAGTAAGACTCCGAGCGAGTCTCAAATCGCCACTCGCGGCAATTTCTTCAAATTTATCATCTAAACAGCCAAACACATCCCAGTAATCTTTACCGAGCATCCGAGCAACTTTGCCAATTACCCGATCTTCGAGTTCGCGATTGCGTTTGCCTTTCCACAAATTATCGGCAAGTGCGACGATTAGTTCTTCAAAGCTACATTCTAGCTGTTGCCATTGTCCGTGAGATCGACAGCAACGCGCAATTTTCGGATCGACACCCTGTTCTAGTAATAGTATTTCGCCTGCGATTTCATGTCGATTTCCTTTCTCGACAAATTCGGAAGGATGTAATATTTTGCCAGTGTCGTGAAAAGCCACACCCAATCTAATCCAATCTGAGTCGAAGTCAAGATAAAACTGTTGGAACTGTAAGATTAGCATTTCGGCTGCTTCGCCAACTAATTTTACATGCTGAATTAAATGGGGTGGCGCACCCAATTCTTGCAGGAATTCATAAGCAGTTTGGACAGATTTAAAAGTTTTATATAATTGCTCCATTTTTGAGTATCGCCACTACTTACATGCTAATTTTTATGTTCGATCGCCACATATTCACAGTAGGGGCA
>NZ_JANYJC010000360.1 GCF_025361915.1 Chamaesiphon sp. GL140_3_metabinner_50 | reverse complement strand
CGATCGGATAGCCCGAATCAATATCGGTCGGATTTACGCCAATGACATCGGCAAAAATTTCCGCAGCCAAGGAATCGAAGAATTTTGGCTGCTGTTGGTGCATCCATAAAATATCTAATTCGCCATCAACATAGTTGAGATCGACAGGAATTTTACCAACCCGATAATTGAGACTGATTCGTTCGACTGGCTGCTTGAGGATCTCTTGCTGGATTGCAAATGCCGTTCCTAACGTCGGATGTCCGGCAAATGGTAACTCGGTCGTCGGGGTGAAAATGCGGGTATTGTAGCCGCCATTAACTGGCTCTGTGTCGGTCACAAAGGTAGTCTCAGAGAAATTAATCTCCCGCGCGATCTGCTGCTGCATCTGAAGATCCGTTAAGTTCCCCGCATCCCAACACACCGCCAGTTGATTGCCCGTATACTTCCCCGTCGCAAACACATCCAGAATTACAAAAGGAATATTAGTCATTAGCTTCAATCTCTACTTTCCCCTTATTTTCCCACTCTCACAGCCGATCGAAGTCTAAACTCTCTCCCATCTCCCATCTCCCATCTCTTGACCCGATCGTTACAAACTATTACGAATTTACTCATAAATTAGCAAAAATACCGGAAAATGTTTGCGGAAGGTATTTAAACCGCAGCCAACTTATGTATGATATAAGTGACTGTAATCGACCTCAGACGGCATAGCTCGTAATCGATCGATGTCAAGTCTGGTAAAAATTATCTTGGAGTAAACCCAAAATGAGTATCGTCACCAAAGCGATCGTCAACGCAGATGCTGAAGCTCGCTACCTGAGTCCAGGCGAATTAGACCGGATCAAAAACTTCGTCACTTCTGGCGAACGCCGCCTCCGCATCGCTCAAACCCTAACTGACTCTCGCGAGCGTTTGGTTAAAGGTGCAGGCGACAAATTGTTCCAACAACGCCCTGACGTAGTTTCTCCTGGCGGTAACGCTTACGGCGAAGAAATGACTGCAACTTGCTTGCGCGACTTAGACTACTATCTCCGTCTCATCACCTACGGTGTAGTTGCTGGTGATGTTACCCCGATCGAAGAAATCGGTGTAGTTGGCGTACGTGAAATGTACAGATCTTTAGGTACCCCTATCGATGCCGTTGCTGGTGGCGTTCGGGCAATGAAAGATGCTGCTGCTTCGATGATGTCTGGTGAAGACGCTGCTGAAGCTGGTGCTTACTTCGACTATCTCATCGGTGCAATGAGCTAGTTCGAGACTAGTTTAACAGCTATCGATCGGTCATATTTTCGGAATATCAGCAACTAGAGACTAGATAAGGAATTTAGAATAATGCAAGACGCAATTACTTCTGTCATCAATTCATCTGACGTTCAAGGTAAATACTTGGACTCATCCGCTTTAGATAAACTTAAAGCCTACTTCGGTACTGGCGAACTTCGCGTTCGTGCTGCTGGTACTATCTCTGCTAACGCAGCGACCATCGTTAAAGAAGCAGTAGCAAAATCCTTGTTATACTCGGACATCACTCGTCCCGGTGGTAACATGTACACCACTCGTCGTTATGCTGCTTGCATCCGCGACTTGGACTACTACCTCCGTTATGCTACTTATGCAATGCTAGCTGGCGACCCTTCCATCTTGGACGAGCGCGTACTTAACGGTTTGAAAGAAACTTACAACTCCTTAGGAGTACCTGTAGCTGCTACCGTTCAAGCAATCCAAGCCATCAAAGAAGTAACTGCTAGTTTAGTAGGTGCTGATGCTGGTAAAGAAATGGGCGTTTACTTAGACTACATCTGCTCTGGCTTGAGCTAGTCAACGGGTTGAATAACCTGTAGATAATGCAGATGAAGCAATCTAGTCTGAGAAGTCCGATGTAAATGTTAGATCTTCAACAGCTTATCCATGTTAAATGAGATGAGTTTTGACGACCTAAGATTGGCATTTGACTCTCAGACTTTGCCGTTTTAAGCACTAAAACTTCGCCGTTAGTAAGGTTAATTAACCGTACGGGCAAGCTAGTATACTTTATCCAAAATATAAGAATCGGAGTACAATTATTATGCGGATGTTCAAAGTTACCGCCTGCGTTCCCAGTCAATCTCGGATCCGCACTCAGCGCGAACTGCAAAATACTTTTTTCACTAAGTTAGTCCCTTACGATAGTTGGTTCCGCGAACAACAACGAATCATGAAAATGGGCGGTAAAATTATTAAAGTAGAATTAGCCACTGGCAAACAGGGCGCGAATACTGGCTTACTTTAAGTAACACTTAAAATAGCTAAGTTTATCGACGATCGTGCTAGGTAGATAAGCAACAGATAAAGATAAAATATATCATCAGACGATCGCCGTCTATTGTCTAAATGTCACCTAATTTAGATGCTATGAATATTTAGCTCGCTCTACTACAGCCAATAAAAGAGGTCATCGCTGACCTCTTTTGTCGTTTAGTTTGCTGCCTAAAACCTTAGCGGTTAGAAATCGTAGGCGTTCTAAGGTAGCAACTTAGGTTAAACACCTAATTCGGAAACTACTTGAGCGATCGCATTTTTTTGTTCTTCATCATAACCCCAACGAGTCAAAAATTCACCATACGTACCAGTTCCCGTCTGAATTGTCGCGACTAAATCTCGACACATTTCTTGAATCTGGGGGAGATTTAATTGGTGGATAATATTAGTTGTACGGGTAGCAACAGTCGCTGAAGATGCCATCATGTCGCTATCGTTACGCCGCTGATGGTAGAGTTTCTGGGCGGTAGACATGGCAATATTTTTGACAAGTAAGTCGGCGGCGATGCCGGGATTCGCTTGTAGAGCGGCAATAATTTCCGAGCGAGGTTCGTCGCAAATTGGATCTGCGGCTGTGAGATAAGTGACAAAAAAGCCCCTCGCACCATTAGCTGTCTGCACTAGTGCAGCTACAAAATCTTGAATTTGGCTGGATGTTAGCTCATTTTTTTTAAGCTGGATCAAAAATGTTTGAGTTAGTTCGATGGCTTCGTCAAATTTTACCTGAGCCGGAACGGTTAGAGTAGAAGACATGGGTAATTTACAAAAAGGACTCGCTACAGCCATTTTAACGAACCTACCTTCTTCCTAGTGTCAAATTAGATCTATAAGAGTGAATAGTGGCATGAATTCAAATCCAATTCCCGATCCGCACCGCAAAAAAATCGGTGGTTGGATCTTAGCGGGGACAGTTTCATTCGGGGCGTTATTATGTGTGGTAGCAATTGCGATCTTTCTGACTTCCTGCGGTGCAGATTTGCCCAGTGAGGCGAGTAGTCGCATTTTTAATAAACTCTCGATCGAGTATATCGGCGAATATCAAGTCCCCGACAACTTACAATTTAAAAATACCACCGTCGGCGGTTTATCGGGGTTAACCTACGATCGACAGCGTAACCGATTTTATGCAGTTTCCGACGATCGCGGCGATCTCGCACCAGCTAGATTTTACACGCTCAAACTAGATTTAGATACTAAAAATCCCGATCGGGTCAAATTTAATAAAGTCGATATCTTAGATGTGACGCTGCTCAAACAGGCGAATGGAGAAACTTATGCCAAAGGCACAACCGACACCGAAGCCATCGCCCTGACACCGCAATCATCAGTGTTTATCTCTAGCGAGGGAGATCGGGGCAAAAATATTCCGCCATTTATTAACGAATTCGACTTAAAAACGGGCAAAGTCAAACAAGCTTTACCAATTCCCCAACGTTATCTACCTGATACCGAAGGCAAACGCGGCGTTCAAAATAATCTAGCTTTTGAAGGCATTACCCTCAGCCCCACGGGTACGCTCCCAGCCAGTGGCGAAGCCTTGCGACTATTTGCAGCTACCGAATCTGCCCTATTACAAGATAAAGAAGTCGCTAAAGTCGGCGAAAATGGTAAGATTCCCGGTGCTAAAAATCGCTGGCTGCATTATCTAATTAGCGATCGAGCCGAAGTCGTCAGCGAACACCTCTATCAGCTCGATTCACCTCCATTAGGCGCAGTCGAGCATGGATTGTCCGAAATTCAATCGATCGATACTAGCGGTCATTTTCTCACCCTCGAACGCTCTTTTGGCTTGACGGGTTTTCGGGTTAAACTATTTCAGACTAGTATGGCAGGTGCCACCGATACGACTAAAATTGCCAGCTTTAAAGGTAGCACCAACATTCAAGCTATTAAAAAAGAATTAGCCTTCGATCTCAAGACGTTGAATATTTACATCGATAATCTTGAAGGCATGGCACTAGGTTCGCGACTCCCCGATGGCAGTCAAACGCTGTTGTTAGTCAGCGATAATAATTTTACCGATCGTCAAATTACTCAATTTCTGCTGTTTAAATTTAAACAGGGATAATATCTGGATTGCGATCGGATGCGATTGCAATTGACGATCGCTCTTTTTGTGACATACACTTAAATTAGCGTCAAAGGACTATTATGGGCAGACTAAAAAAAGACAATACCACACATATCAACTTTAGAATCGATAGCGATGCTGCCGAATCTCTCAAGAAAACAGCGATAGAATGCGGGTTTAAATATGGCGATACCGCCGCTATGGGTGCATTTTTGGAGCGATTAGCAGATGTCGATCGCGAACTACTCAAGATAATTATTAAAAAGACTTGATGATTAACCAAGTGTCAATTATTATTGAGTAGTAGTGCAAACCGCTCACTTAGGAGTAAGCACATGTCAGAAAGATTAGACCGATTAGAAAAAATAGTAGAGTCCAACTCTAAAGCGATCGAAGCATTAACTAACCAATCGGCTGAGTTTCAAGACCGCATGACAACCACAATCGAACTCCTGACTCAAGTAGTTGTTAGATTGGATGCCCGCCAACAAGACCAAGAGAACCGCATCAACCGCTTAGAACAGCAATAGCTTCAATCCCTGTCAGGGTTTAGAGTCGATTTTGACGATCGAATCTTTTGGGATCGATGGCTTTTTTGTTGACGATCGTCGATAAACTCGCTAAAGTTAGGTTAGCGTCAAAACACATTCATTATGTCTAGACCAACATTAAATAAAGTCATACTTGGTGGTTACAAGGTTAAGCCAGAGACAATAGATAAACTCAGAAAATCAGCAATTGAAGCGGGATACACTCATGGCAAAGGCGCGGCAATTGGAGAATTTTTAGACGCGATCGCCCAGATTAACCCCCTACTTTTGGTTGAACTTACCAAGCAAAAGATTGATGAATAGACACAGTGAGTTTGTAATAGGAGTATGTCCAATTAATTAGCTCAAAGCCATGTCAGAAAACCTAGACCGATTAGAAAAAATTGTCGAATCCAATGCTAAAGCCATCCTGGCATTAACAAATCAAGGAATCGAGCTAAATGCTAAAATCGATCGCATCAACACCGAACTTAACGAGAAAATCGATCGCACTAACTCCATTGTCACTGAGTTAGCCAATATAGTTCTAACTGTTGCCAATCGTCAAGACGACCAAGAGGATTGAATTACCCGACTGGGGCAATAAAAATTCGCATTTACCGAACACATGCAAGCTCCACAAAGTGAATTACAACAAGTTTTAGCATCGATCGAGGCTATCGAAACCAGACTAGAGGCTAAGATAGATACTTTTAATGAAAAGTTCGATAATTACCAAAAAGCCACTCAGTCGATAGTAAACTTAGCGTTCGGATTAATTGCATCTGCAACAATTATTACTGTTGTATCTAACGTATTCCAACGCTAGACTGATACGCAAACCAGTAGAAACAATCTACCTAGTGTCAATCCCTGTAAGGGTTTAAGGTCGATTTCGATCCTGAAAGCGTCTCTCCTTCCCCGACAACTGTTTCGTTTCAATCCCTGTAAGGGTTTAAGGTCGATTTCGATGATGTTATTGCGTCCCCAGGATTACCCGCTTCAGATTGTTTCAATCCCTGTAAGGGTTTAAGGTCGATTTCGATTTGTACCTTATGGCAGTTTGCCAGTTAGTTATGGGTTTCAATCCCTGTAAGGGTTTAAGGTCGATTTCGATGGTCAGCAACAATA
>NZ_JANYJC010000312.1 GCF_025361915.1 Chamaesiphon sp. GL140_3_metabinner_50 | reverse complement strand
CGATTGAAATCGCAGCTAATGATACAAAGTCCACCTACGCGGACTAATTAGTCTTTGGATTAACCGAGAAGTATTGGATCGATCTCCCATCTCCCATCTCCCATCTCCCATCTCCCCAGTAATCTGCAATAGTGTGGGAAGATAAAGACTCTCGCGTACTAGACAGCAATCTACCGTGGCACAAGTTACTCTAGAAAACATCTACAAAAGCTATACTCCTACCGCTAGCAAGGATAAAAGCAAACCCCAAACCGCAGCTACTCCCGCAGCCGAAGGTGTGCTGCGGCGGATAAATTTGACCGTAAACAACGGCGAATTTATGGTCTTGGTGGGGGCATCCGGTTGCGGTAAGAGTACCCTCCTGCGGCTAATTGCGGGCTTAGAGACGATTACTGCTGGCACGATCTCGATCGGGGATGTGCTAGTTAACGATCTACCGCCCAAGGAACGGGAGATTGCGATGGTATTTCAGAGTTACGCGCTTTATCCACACATGCGGGTGTATGACAATATCGCTTTTGGATTACGGCGGAGCGAATCTTTGCTCACTCCCGGTTTAGTCAAACAAAGTAAAGGTTTATCCCC
Organism: Chamaesiphon sp. GL140_3_metabinner_50; assembly: GCF_025361915.1. Classification (GTDB taxonomy): domain Bacteria; phylum Cyanobacteriota; class Cyanobacteriia; order Cyanobacteriales; family Chamaesiphonaceae; genus Chamaesiphon. Next base: position 14,620 of record NZ_JANYJC010000312.1, on the reverse strand, counting down.
TCAAGTCGAAAATTTTCTCGTCGAAATTACGCGCGGGTTTCCGCGTGGGTTGCGCTACATTTCCGCGCGGGAGAAAATTATTGGTAAGAAAGTTCGCCAAGTTGCCGAAATGCTCCAAATTGAGGGTTTATTAGGTCGGTTTCCCAAGCAACTTTCTGGCGGACAAAAACAACGAGTCGCACTCGGACGGGCGATCGCGCGCGAAGCTAAAGTGTTTTTAATGGACGAGCCATTATCGAATCTCGATGCTAAATTACGGGCGGAAACTCGCGCTCAAATCGTCAAATTACAACGTCAATTAGGGACGACGACAATTTATGTCACTCACGATCAAACCGAAGCCATGACAATGGGCGATCGGATTGCCGTCATGAATCGGGGACAAATTCAACAAGTCGCTACCCCACTCGAAATTTACAACCATCCCGCTAATATTTTTGTCGCTCAATTTATCGGTTCGCCCCCGATGAATTTAATTCCAGTCCAAGTCAAATTACCACTATCGATCGGCAACCACCAATTTCGGGTTACCCTTCCCGAAGCATGGGAAAACTGTCTAGAGCAATCTGTCAATCGACCGCTATTAATGGGTATTCGTCCCGAACATTTAACTTTAGGCTTACCAGCTACCAAAAATTTTCACGGCATAATCGAGACAGTCGAAGCCTTGGGTAACGACACTTATATTGGTGTTAAAATTCTCGATTTAGAGCCAACCGATCTGATCCTCAACGTCAGAGTTTCACCCGATAAAGTAGTTACCATCGGTGAAGAAGTCTGGCTGTCGGCAACCACCGATAAAATTCATTTGTTCGATCGCGATACTACTCTAGCACTGCAAATTAACTAATTTACATTTGGCGATCGAATGTTAGAGGCTGTTTGAAAAGTATAGATTAGCACTCGTAAACCCTAGGAATCCCCCCTAGCCCCCCTTCAAAAGGGGGGAACCGGACTCTTAGTCCTCCTTGAAAAGGGGGATTTGGGGAGATTCAAGTCTGCGATTGTAGCAAATAAAACTTTTCAAACAGCATCTTAGGCGTTGCTTGGTAGATCTTTATCTCAAATTTGTTGGACTCATTATTAAATCATGTATTCGATCGTCGTCATTCTTCTTCTACAATAATTTGGGCAACCTCATCATCCGATAAACCAAGGATCGTACACAATGACACATTTAATTGTATGATATACTCTCGATCGAGATAACCGATGACTCGAATAATTCTAGACTTATCGATAACTCTAATTTGTTCGCACAGAATTACAGAATCTTGAGTTAAATTAGCAACACCGATCGGCACAAAGACATGAGATTGCAAGAGACTTTTCCTAATCCTTGATGTTAGTGGCGCAACGATCGTATGTGGACTGGCTGTATTTGCTCGATCTATTTGAATAATAACAGCAGGTCTAATTCCCGATTGCTCTGTACCGATGACTGGATTGAAATCGCAGAGAATAATATCTCCCCGTTTAATTGCTACCACTTAATTTCCCCATTTGCTAACCGAGTTTCATATTCTTCTAAATTAGATAAATAATCTGCAAAATCTGACTCTACCATCTCAGTCGGATCTAATGGGGTTGCAGTTGTCAATCGATCGTGTCGATCTCTCCACAGTAGAAAGTCGATATAATCATTTACTTCGCGAACTAATGAATCTGGCATCTGTCCGATTTTACTAATAGTTTGTGTCTGGATATTCATATTTAGTCATCTTTTTTAGATTAATTCATCTGGATCGGACTGGCTTTTTCCATTCTAATCTATCTTTTGCTGCACGATCTCAGGAATCTAGCAAATCTGTCGGAGCGTTACCCTGAGTAATTTGTCGATTTATCTCCTCAAGGGCATTTGCATAAATATCCGTAAATCTACTGAGTAAGTAATATAGTCGCTCTGGTGCATTCGATTTTGCCGTCAATCAATAGTTCGAGTTTGCCAGAACCTTCAGTCGATAGTCAACTGCGACAGCAGCTAGCTGCTGTGTTAGCAGCTCCCGTGCAGAGTGCTGTTAGAGCTAAGGCAATGAGCAAGTTGCTTCAGACGGTGATGCGGCTACCAGGAATAGATCGAGTCGCTCATCAAGATTACTTGTTAGCACTCAATCAAACCTGGGAATGGATGAGTCGAAATATTGACAAATTTCAACCTTCTACTGCTTGTTTAGAGCTGGATCTAGTCAAATGGATTAATGGCTATTTATATTGGCGAATTTATGACATCTACCACAGTAAAGCTCCTGGTGCAGAGTATCTGAGTTTAGATGAAGAAGTTTTCGATCGCGGTGAAACATATCTAGATTTATTATCAGAATCGGGATTTTTTAATTTTAATCTCGATACTCTCAACGAACATATTCAATTACTCCAACAGCAAGAAGATCGTCAAATTGCGACTCAAATTGAAACCTGGATTCAATTAGATCCACAGCAACAGCTTCAGACTTGTTATCCGCGCGATCGGCAAAACTGCCATTGTCAGGTACTTAGCTATCGGCTGTTAGTTAAAGATCCACCAGACTCTTTTACCCAAATTGCTAGAGATCTAGATCTTCCCTATCAAACATTGGTAGCTCATTGGAAGCGGCGGTGTCTGCCACTATTACAACAACGCGCTCAAAAATTGGGATACGAACCCAATCGGGGTGCATGAATATCTATAATTAAGCTGGCTTAATTTTGCAGATCGGGCGATTGCAACTGACCAATTTAGCTTTTCCGAACGACACATAACACCCACACACCACTCTGTATGACTGACAATAATTTTGATAATTTTACGGTAAATCTCGATCGAACGGCACATAACTATGCGGCAAAATTTGCGGCTGGGCATACTTCGATCGCGAAAGGAAAGCAAGTATATCTCAATACCCTGGCTGTTTGTGCGGTGCGAGAGTATCTCAGTTGTGTCTGTCAACTAGATCTCGATCTGACTCTGAGCGATGGTTGGCAGGTTGAGCTGCAAAGCATCATGAATGTAGCAGATTTAGTAATTCCAAATGTTGGTAAACTGGAATGTCTGCCAGTACTATCGACTACTACAGAAATCGAGATTCCCCCAGTAACCATCGACGAGCGGATCGGTTATGTATTAATACGAGTTAGTGCAGATCTTACCAGTGCCAAACTATTGGGATTTATCGATCGATCTGAGTCGGGTATTATCGACCTAAACACAGTTGAAATTCAGCCTTTAGCCGCTCTATTAGATACAATCTATCATACTCGAATCCAAAAGCTTCAAGATTTTCTAGAAAACACTTTTACTAATGGCTGGGAACCGATCGCCAATGCGATCGAAGTACCCAATGGCGCATTTTCGCTTAGAAATACGAATTATGCTAACTATGACAGCATTCGTAATTTTATGGCAAGTAAAACGATCGATCTCCGCGCCAAAATTGCTAATATCCCTCTATTATTAATGATTGGCTTGGGTGAAGAAGCCGACGGACGAATTAAAGTAAGAATTCGATTACATGCCGCAGGCGGAGTTGCTGTCGTACCCGCTCATCTTCAATTGATGCTCCAATCAGAAAATGGTGGGTTGCTCAGTGAGGTTCAGTATCCCGAACCGATGCATTTTATCCAACTCCAACCATTCAAACTCCTACCTGGCACTCAATTCAAAATTCGAGTAGCATTCGATCGCAGTAGTTTTACAGAGTCATTTGTGGCTTGAATTAGGTTTTAGGTTTTAGGTTTTAGGCTTTAGGGAATAGGGAATAGTGGATAGGGAATAGGGAATAGGGGATAGTGGATAGTGAATAGTGGATAGTAAATAGTGGGTAGGGGATAGTGAATAGATGTGATTACACATATTATCCTTACTCCTTACTCCTTACTCCTTACTCCTTACTCCTTACTCCTTACTCCTTACTCTCCCATCTCCCATGTCTATCAAAATATTCATAAATCTAGGTGCGGGGAATTTGAATGAAGGATTCGATCGCACCAATTCGAGAATCGAGGTAGAGGGTAGATTAGTCGCACAGCAACAAGGTAGTTTGCCCGGTAATGCCACATTACAAGAACTCCACTACCGATGGCAGTTTGATTATGCGGCTTATTACGATAATTATTTTCAGGCGATCCGGGGGAATGCGGCGGAGATCGAACTAGATAATACTGGGGTGACGGGGTTTTCGGTGACTAGTTTCGAGCAAACTCGGATCGAATTAGAGCGACAGATGCGATCGTGGTTAGATAATAGCTCCTTGAGCCAGATCGGGACTTATTTACGATCGCGAGTCAGTAGCCATGCTGAGATGATTATTATCGTCGAATCGGCAGACGATCGAATTTTTCGGCTGCCCTGGCATTGCTGGAGTGTGCTGTGCGACTATTCACAAGCCGAAATTACCTTTAGTCTCAATAATTATCAGTGCCAAACTCCGAATATTTCTCCCCGTACCAAACCAAAAATTTTGGCGGTATTTGGCGATCGCACGGGCATCGATACCACCGCTGATGCCGCATCGCTCCGCCAACTTGAGGCAGATTTAGTCATGCTCACCGAGCCGAGTATTAGCGAACTTACGCATCAACTCACCGATCGGCAGGGCTGGGATTTGCTGTTTTTTGCCGGACACGGCAGCGATAATCCCGTGGGGTCGATTCGACTCAATTTGACAGAATCAGCCACCTTAGCCGACCTCAAACCCGCCTTAAAAACCGCGATCGCCAATGGCTTAAACTTGGCAATTTTTAATTGTTGTAGCGGGCTGGGTTTGGCTGCCAGCCTTGCCGAACTCAATATTCCGACGGCGATCGTCATGCGAGAAGCCATTCCCAATCGGGTAGCGCAAGATTTTTTGCAGACTTTCCTTCACAGTTTCAAGAGTGGTAAGTCGTTACTGGCGGCTGTAGCGGCAGCCAGACAAAGGCTTCAGGCGATCGAGTCCGATTTCCCCTGTGCGACTTGGCTCCCCGTCGTCTTCTGGAATCCGACAGTGGAACTCCCCACCTGGAAGTCGTTTTATCCCCAACCGCTCGCGCGGATTAAGTTGTGGCAATTAGGTGCGATCGCGATCGCCACAACCACCGCGATTTGGGGGGTGCGAAGTCAGGGGTATTTAGAACCCGTCGAATTAGCCGCTTACGATTTGGTAATGGCTACCCGCCCAATCTCTGAAGTCGCCGACAACCGCATCTTAATTATTGGGATCGATCGCGATAAACCCGTAACCGATCGAGTCTTAGCGATCGCACTTACGAAACTCCAACAATACCATCCTCAAGCGATCGGACTAGATATCTATCGCGATCGCGCCGTCGGTGAAGGACATCGAGATTTAACTACCCTACTCCAACAAGATCCGATCGTTAGCGCCTGTCTGATGTCGGGGGATAGTCCCAATTTTCCTGGAGTACACGCACCTGATGGCGTACAGCCAGAGCGAGTGGGTTTTACCAATTTTAGTCTCGATCGCGACTTCCGCCTTAGGCGACAGCTACTCGGCATGGCACCTGTCGATCGCGGCTGCACGACCGATCGCGCTCTGAGCCTGAGCTTGGCATTAAAATACCTGAATGTTACCGCCGACGAAGCTGCCGATGGCAATATTCAAATCGGCAGCCATCAGTTAACTGTATTAAACGGTAATTTCGGCGGCTATCGATCGACCCCATCGCACGATAATTTACGCGGTTTTCAGGTAATGTTAAATTACCGCAATGCCCCCCAGGTTGCCCCACAAGTTAGTTTAAACGATATTTTGAATGGCATAGTGTCAAGCGATGCGATCGCGGGCAAGATCGTCTTAATTGGCTATGTCGGGCGCGATGGTACCGACACATTTGAAATCGGGACGCGGCGCACACTACCTGGGGTGAAAATCCACGCTCAGATGACCAGCAATTTACTCGCCCACATTTTAGACGATCGCGCTTTAATCACCACTTGGGGAGATCTGGCAGAGTTTGGTTGGATTTTATTATGGGCAAACGTTGGGGGTCTAATTTGGCTGCACAGCGGCGGGATGAAGCTGTGGCTAATAGAGACGGGCGCGATTGCGATTATAGTTATTACTTGTGGAGTATACTTAGATACTCGATCGATCTGGATTCCCTGCATTCCCCCCATTATGGCGGTGGTACTCACCCCGCTCTTTGCAACGGGAGCCGAACGATGGCAATTCCGAAATCAAGCCTCACGATCGCATGTCTCTATCTAAATTACTCGCTACCGTCATCTTTCTAAGTGCGTCACCACTAATATCCGTCCCCGATGCCGCCTTTGCCACATTATCCCGCAGAGGAACGCCCAAAGATATCCTTAGGGGCGGAGGCAAACGTCACGCCTGTCTGACTACAGTCAATCGCCGATACAGGTTTAATCACCATCATCCCACCCGATCGCCTCAGCGCAAAAACTCCCAAGGCTGATAAGAAGAAGAAGATGCAGCTCTAGCCACATATTCTCCAAGTACGATAAACCCTGCTTTTGCCGGAGCTAACCAGGCTAAATAGACACTTTGTTTTGCCAAAGTCTCTATATTATCAATCGGGGCAAAATCGACAATTTATGCAAATTCGAGCGATCGAGGGGTAAGTTTGCATAAATTTCATAGATTTTGCTGATAGAAGTATATAAACATACCTACTCGCTGTTAAATCTCAGTACAACCGAAATTTTCAATCGAGCTTGGCGATCGATGCCGATAATATTCAATCGTGCTGGCTAGTTATCAATAGTTAGTCATTTCAATTCATATATTTATAATCGGTACATTCCTGCTTAGGAATGTACTATTTTTCTGCATATAATTGGAATTAATTTGAATAATTAGCCTTAAACAAATAGCAAATACTTTAAAGAATTACATCAAACAAGTGATCTAGGTTCCAGTCAAGCAGATATCAGTGAATTATAAATGAGATATGTCTAGCACGAGGAACAACTAAAGCGGCATTTTAAAGAAATACAGACACAATTAATACCTTTGGAACGAAGACAGTGAAATTGCAACTCGCATTAATTACTTTAACCTTAACATTTGCGATTACTGGCTGCTCGACTAGTCAAGCACAACCAAGTACCGAACCTCAAAATCTACAGTCCGATCGCACCACTAAACCCGTCATTATTGCTGAAGCTCCGCCGCTAAAGCCAAAAATTACGTCAAGCGAGATCTCGACATCCTCAGTCGAATCGACGAGTGGCTATCAGTGTACTAGCAATAAAAATCATTTGTTCTTAGGCAACGGAACAATGAAAAATAAATATGGCAATCCTATTTATTTATTGCATTTATGTGTTAATGGGCAAGCAAGAAGAACTTTTGAAATCGTCACTGGACGAAATTATACTCAACAGCTAAATCGCAACCAAAGCGGTACTCAGTCTCCATTACCAAATGGGAAATATCGCATTGGTAACACACTCGTTCAAGGAACATTAGTAGAAGTAGGTAAAGTAGATGGGCTTAACGTTCGTCAACCATTTTTAGCTATTTCACCACTATTTAGTACTGGTCGATCGGCATTAGGATTTCATGTCGATCCATCTTATAACAAAGATCCCAAAGAAGATGGTACATCTGGTTGTATTGGATTCCTAAATCAAACAGATTTCAAATCTTTTTGGGCTAATGTCCAACAGTATCAAGTCAAAGATTTACAGGTTGCCATTAATACCAAAGCATCCGATAACCCAAATGTTGCCGAACGCTAGACACTTGCCAGTCTTCAGCTTAAATGGTGTCATTCAAAATATTAAATCGATAAACTTGCATAAATCTGTTCGATCGACCAGATAGAAGTATACAAAGATACTTAACAATTCGTAAGAATACGTAAGATATCGACTACTTCCAGTTTCTAAACCAAAATTACCCCGAATCTTCACAACATCATGAAAATTTTAACCGCTACAGCTTTGTTATTCGCCGTCGCTCTTCCCGCTACCGCTCAAGTCGGCCCTGCTTACCGCTCCGCACAAGGTAACAGCTATGGCAATGTCTGCACTGCCGAACGTGGTAGTAGTTTATCGCTCCGCAGCGGCCCTGGCAAGAACTACCGCTCTCTGACTCAAATTCGCGATGGTAATTCCGTCGTGCTGACAAATAGTCAATATGGAAGCGATGGTTTCAAATGGTGGATGACTTCTGCTAACGGTCGCCAAGGTTGGGTCAGAGCCGACTACGTTTGTGGTGCGCCTCAATAACCACAATTATCGATACCGAGTTAGTCTGTAAACGAACTTTCGATACTATCTATTATTCGCGATCGGAGCCGGAGCAGCCACGATTAAATCTTTTAAAAATATCGCTAAAAATATTTAAAAGTTTTTTAATTTTCGTCCCGATATCCAATTTTAATCGCGTAATTCTATAATAGAAGCGATTGCCGATCGTTCAAACAGATGACAATCTAAATTCGGTTTTTCCCGAAATGATGATAGATTAAAAAAAGGATAAGCGAGTCAAATTTATTATTTACTATAAGTTTGATTCGCCGATCGCCAAAAAATAAATAACTGCTTCCATTGTACCCGATAACCCTCAATCTGAATACCATGAACAAACAAAACCTATTTAAAGTCGTAGCGATCTCTGCTGCGATCGGTTCTAGCATTTTGCTCCAAGCTCAAAGCAGCCAAGCTATTCCCCTAGACGACATCTTAGATTCCGCAGGTAAATCATTCGTCCAACAATTATTAGGTCGTCCCGAAGCGAAAAAACCAGATCAAAAGCAGCCCGCCGAGCAAGCAGATGCTAACAACGCTACTTCGACAGTAGATGGTAATGCAACAGGCGAAACTAATAATACTAGCAACAAGCGATAAATATTTTATTTGTTTGTACGAACTTCAATATTCAACCTGTCAATATTTATTAATCAAAACCCAAAATTCAAATGTCATCAAACAAAATATGTTTTAGCCTTGCTGCATTATCTTGGCTATTTGCTAGCATTCCAGCTTTTGCTGATACCGCAAACACAATGACCAGCGACCAAATTACCATCATTAATGGTAGCGGTAATTACTCAAATAGTAATAGCACTCAATCGATTACTAATTCTAGTCAAGGTGGCGAAAATTCTGGAGTTTCGATGAAGAGCAAGCAAGTTTGCGACATCGTAGGCAACGACAACACCTGCGAAAACCGTAGCGAACAAAGAGTGAACATTAACCGTGGCTATTATCGCCGCTAAAAAGTTACCGAGTTACCAGCTACTAGCTAGCTAAAACCGACAATTTCCGTGCTGTCCTATATTAAGGCAAAGTCCGACAGCATTCAATCTAGCATTTGTCTTAAAACGTTTCAACTATTCACCCAACCTCAACCCCCGGAAAAAATCATGTCTTCACGTTTAATCGCTTTGGGTTTCGCTTCTGTTTTATTACTAACCGCTGGCGCACCCGCATTTGCTGATGATGCAGTAATCATGGATAGCAAACAAGAAAACGTTACGACTGGTAATCGTAATAACAGTGTTAACGTCGGTTCGCAAGATGCGGCAATTGAAGGCCGTAATAGCAACACTGGTACATCGATGCGTAGTAATCAGGTTAATGACACAGTCGGTAACGATAGTAATGCAGTCAACGTCGGTCAACAAAAATACAGACGTAATTCTCGTCCATAATTTTTAGATTGCTGTCAGTATTTATCTACAATCTGACAGCATTAGACTCATCAATTGGCTAAAAAAATTTCAACTATTCACCTCACCCCAATCCCTGGAAAAAATCATGTCTTCACGTTCGATCGCTTTTGGTTTCGCTGCTGCTCTGTTACTAATCGCTGGCGCACCCGCATTTGCTGATGATGCGGCGGTGTTTACTAGCAACCAAGAAAACGTTATTACTGGTAATCGGAATAACAGTGTTAATGTGGGTTCGCAAGATGCGGCAATTGAAGGTCGTAATAGCAACACTGGTACATCGATGCGGAGTAATCAGGTTAACGATACCGTTGGTAACGATAATGATTCGCGCAGCGTCAGCGAGCAAAGATACAGACGTAATTCTCGCTAATATTTTCATTGTGCTGTAATCCGATCGACGATCGCAGCATAGAATCTCGCGATTAGCTCATAACTTTTACAAGACTAATCGCGATCGATTCATCCACTAAAGACTGCATCCAATCTTTGGCTGTAGTCTTTCCCCACCTTTTCTAAACAATCAATATGTCGCACCATAAATTTTGGGTTTTAGGCATAACAAGTATTCTCTTACTATCTACAGTCAGTCAAGCTGTTGCTGACGACAATACCGAAGTACGTGCGGGAAAAGTCAGAATTATCCGCGATGCTGATGGTAATACCCAAATCGAAACCGATCGAGTAAAAGTTCAAACTAATTCTGTCGATCTGCAACGTAGTAATCGATATCGAACCCGTCGCACTATTAGAACATCAGTAATTACCACTCCAACTAATTCGATCGATAGTTGTCTCGATCGAGATACCAGCATCCAGCGGGCAAATAATTCGTCTGGTTCTACTAATACCCAAATTAATAAAATTCGTGGTAATAATCGCACGGTAATTCAGTCTTCAACAGATCGTTAAATTAAATTAAAAATTAAATTAGAGGTTGATTATGATTGCTAAATATTTAAGTTTATTGACATTGACCGTGGTAACTTTTGGTAGCTTTACCGCAATTGCACCAGCTTTTGCACAGAGCAATGGCAATACAATTAATCAAACAGATGTTTATGATGGCATGGGGATCGGCGGTCAACCTACCAACCGTACGCGCAACTCTCGCAGTCGGATCGAAAATTCTGGTGGCGCGAATGTCCATAATGACATTCAGATTGGGGTTAGCGACACTTGTGGAAGGTCAAAAAATACTAATAATACCGAACATACTGGCTCGACTGGAGCTAGTGTCAGTGTCAATGTAGATGTTTGCAATCCAATTTATAGTAACCCAGCGACTAACGGTCGGTAAGAAAATAGCTCATCAGCATTAGGACACAAACCCGGCTTTTTGGAAAAGTCGGGTTTGTAACTGTAACAACACTATGGGAGCGTCCCAAGTGAGGGATTTGGTGGCATAATAAGATTCTGGGTGCATTTGGCGCGAATTTGCATAATTGCCCAAACTGATGCCAATCAAGATGGTAACTCTTAGCAATGGCGCGAAGAGTATAACTTCACCCGTTGAGACTTAAAATGAGACTGAGAGTAATAGCTTGCATCGCGATCGCTAGTTTATTATGTGTGACATTGGTACAATTTAATGCTGTGGCAATTACCGATTCTATAGTTTACGATCGAGCAAAGCAATCGCAAACTACCTTGTTAGAACCACTCAAAACTCTCGTCAATATTGATTCGGGGACGGGCGATTTACAAGGCTTGACTAAGGTTGAAAATATAGTTATCGATCGACTCAAATCGATCGGTGCAGATGTGAAAACTATCGATGCCAAACCCAGTGCGGGGCGGAATACTATTGCCACAATTAGAGGTACTGGTAAAGGTAAAATTCTGCTACTCGCCCACACCGATACTGTATTTAAGCAAGGCGGCGCGATCGCCAGTCCATTTAAAATTGCTAATGGCAAAGCCTATGGACTGGGAATTATGGATGACAAAGGCAGTATTTTGTTAGGCATCGAAGCACTCAGAATTTTGAAAGATCTGAATTTTAAGAACTTCGGCACGATTACTTTTTTAATTAATCCAGATGAAGAAAAAGGCTCATTGGGGTCGCGAGAATTAATTAAAGCCACAGCCAAAAAACACGATGTCGCGCTAGTATTAGAATTTGGATCGCCACAAGATAAAGTCACCTCATGGCGGAAGGGCATCGGGTACTATGGCATCGAAGTTAAAGGACGTAAAGCTCATGCCGGAGCCGAACCAGAAAAAGGCTGCAATGCGCTACTAGAAGCAGCTCACCAAACCCTGCAAATGAGCAAACTCGGCGATCCTAAAAAGCAAACGACAGTTAATTTTACCGTCCTCAATACAGGCGACAATACACCAAATACGATTCCAGATTTTGCCAAAGTTCAAGCAGATGTTCGAGTCCTCGAAGCCCAAGAATATACTCGCCTAGAACGTGATTTTACGCGATTTTCACAACAGAAACTACTACCGTGTACGCAAATTAAAGTAATTGCCGAAAAAGGTCGCCCGCCATTTCCAGCCAATCCCCAGACAGATGCATTGGTGAAAAAAGCACAAGCCATTTATCAAACCATCGGTCTTAAATTGGGCGTAGAAGGTAGCGGCGGCGGTACGGATGGCAATTATGCCGCCGCAGTCGGTACGACTACCCTCGATGCTCTGGGACTTGTCGGTGGGGGCGCGCATACCAAGGATGAATATATTGAGATCGATCGCATTGCGCCTAGAATTTATTTATTAACCAAGTTATTGATGGATTTAGGGGGTAGGGAATAGTTTATTCATATATGTCGTAGGGGCGGGTTTATGCTAGCCAGTCTCGATCCATACCAATAAGTATCGAACGAACCCGCCCAACCCCACCAACAACACTCGATTATTGAAATGCACAATCCAAAATGGTATGAGATTTCTGTTTCCTAGCGATTATTTTAAAACCCAACGAGTAGATTCAGCATACACCGAACAATTCGATCGACTGCAAGCAAGTGGCTGTTCGACTTCTGTCATTTCTTTAGAAAATTTAAGTTTGGGTGTGGCTAAAATTTATCCCCAACCAGATTCAGGCGAAAAGTTAATTTATCGAGGTTGGATGCTTTCGCCCGATGAGTATTCATTATTAGTTAATGCTGTCAGAACTACTGGTGCAGATTTATGGATCGATCTCGATGAATATCTCAGCACCCATTATTTACCCAATTGGTATCCATTACTGCAAGATCTCACGCCAGAAACTTATTGGTTTAGTGTAGATGCCGATTTAGAGCGGGAATTAATTAAATTGGGATGGACTAAGTTTTTTATTAAAGATTATGTAAAATCTCTCAAAACATCGATCGGCTCGATAATTAGTAACCCTTCAGAAATCAGGCAAGTTGTAGCCGAAATGCACAAGTTTCGCGGCACGATCGAAGGTGGTATTTGCGTGCGAAAAGTTGAGGAATTTATAACCGCAACCGAGCAACGTTATTTTATTATCAACGGTCGGGCTTTTGCGGCATCAACAGTTACCAAAATTCCAGAGATCGTAAATGTATGTGCCAGTAGAATTAATAGTAAGTTTTTTTCGGTAGATATTATCGATCGCATCGATGGTTCTCAAAGAGTAGTCGAAATTGGCGACGGTCAAGTTTCGGGTTTGGTGGGTTGGAGTATCGATCGATTTACCGATGTGTGGGCTGAATCTCGATCGTGAACGGTATTGTGTCTGGGGCGGCGGTTATTTACCCTCGATAGCATTACGCATGAGAAAGAAACTAAAATCTGCCAAAGCCTAGCTCTAAAAATCCCCTCCCTGGAGGGGTGCCCGTAGGGCGGGGTGGGTGAGATCTACGCTTAAACCATCCGACTTCGATCGATTGTCGCGGATAGAATTAAACCACTTTACCCCAGCTAACTCTCTAGAGAGGGAAAAGTTGGGAGATGGTTTGCTGGTAGCAGAGATCTACCCACCCCGCCCGTTGGGCACCCCTGTCTTGAAAAGGTGCTTTACTTGGGGAAACCCCAAGAACGCACTTTTCGCTCCGAGGAGGGGATTTACATGCCGAGATTTTTTAGCTGTTGAGCTTTTGATTCAAAATTTGGTTGGCTAATTTTGGTTCGGCGCGTCCGCCAGTTTCCTTCATCATTTGACCGACAAAGAAGCCTAGCAGCTTAGTTTTTCCAGCTTTATATTGTTCTAATTCTTTGGGATTTGCCGCCAGAATTGTATCGACAATTTTAGCTAATTCTGCCGGATCGGAAATCGAAATTAAACCTTTACTTTCGACTAACTTTTGCACAGAACCGCCGCTCTCGAATAATTCTGGCAGAATTTCTTTAGCAATTTTGCCATTGATGGTTCCTTTGTCAATTAGCCCGACTAATTCGGCTAAGACAGTTGGAGTGAGGGCAATTTCGGTAATGCCAACTTTTTGCGTTTTGAGATAGGCGGTAATATCACCCATCACCCAATTAGCAGCTTGCTTGATATCTGCACCCGCAGCAATTGTGGCTTCGAGATATTCGGCTACAGATCGATCGTCGGTTAAGACTCGCGTATCATAGGCGGATAAGCCTAATTCTGTTTGATAGCGGTGGCGTTTTTCAACTGGTAATTCGGGTAATTCTGCTTGCCAAACTGCCTTTTGACTATCTGCCAAAATCATTGGTGTCAGATCTGGTTCGGGGAAATAGCGATAATCGCTAGAGCCTTCTTTGCTCCGCATACTAATCGTGCGTTGCGTGCCTTCTTCCCATAATCTTGTTTCTTGAAAAATTGGCTCGTTATTACCAATCGCCGCAATTTGTCTTTCGATCTCATAATCGATCGCGCGGTGAATGGCACTAAAAGAGTTCATATTCTTGATTTCTACTTTAACCCCAAACTCTTTACGACCCACAGGACGCACGGAAATATTTACATCGCACCGGAGGGAGCCTTCTTGCATATTCCCGTCGCCTACACCCAGATAGCGGATGATGCGGCGAATTTCTTGGGCGTATTCGGCTGCTTCAATGCCGCTCCGCAAAT
>NZ_JANYJC010000275.1 GCF_025361915.1 Chamaesiphon sp. GL140_3_metabinner_50 | reverse complement strand
CCTAAATTGCCGTAGCTAGTGGTTTTGCTACTGCGGGCTGATAATTCGCGATCTCCCGTGCTGCAAGCTTACCAGAAAGCACAGCACCTTCCATACTCCCCAGATACTCTTGCATCGTATAACTACCAGCTAGAAAGAAATTGGAAATTGGTGTAGATTGGCTGGGTCGGCATTCTTGTCGCCCCGGAGATGCCGTATATACCGATCTAGGTGTTTTGACGACCTTAGATTTAAGTAATTTGGCGGGATTATCGACAGTCAAATGTTGAGGAAACAGACGTTCTAGTTCGGTCATTGTGGCTGCAACAATTTCCGCATCAGATTTGTCGATCCAGTCTTTGGCTGGGGCGATAATCAGTTCTAGCATCGATTTATCTGGATCTTCGTACTCTTTACAAGCTACACTCATATCGGCATAGACGCTCAGAATATCCGATCGCGAAAATAGCAGATGGTCGATATCGGTTAACTTGCGATCGAACCACAGGTGTAAATTAATGACTGGTACGCCTTCTAATTCCTGCATTTTTTCAAAGAACTCAATCTCGCGCCACGGTGCGGGCATCAGTGTCTTGATGACATCGACAGGCATCGCTGAGACATAAGCATCAGCTACGACGATTTCGTCTGCTGCGCCATTAAGCCCCCGCATTACAAAGTGCTTAACCGTACCATCATCATTCAGCACGATTTGTTTGAGCGGTCGTTCCATCCGAATTTCGCCACCACGGGCTTGGAAATGGTCTACGATAGGCTGACACAAGCGTTCGGTCGGCGACCCATCTAGAAAGGCAATTTTGGAGCCATAGCGTTCTTTGAGAAACTTGTTAATTGCCGTTAGGGGCACGGTCGCCGAGACATCTTCAGGATTGATAAAGGTCAGAGCTTTAGATGCTGCCACAAAGATATCTGAATTCACCCGATCGTCGATCCCCTGACGGCGCAGCCATTCCAGCAAGCTATACTTATCCATATCTTCGACATACTGCCGTCCGCGCAAGACTGCTGGCCACAAACCGAGGGCAAATTTAATTTTCTGCTCCCAGGTAAGCATGTCATTATTCTTCAGAATCGACGCAATTACATTAAACGGTGCGGGGATATCTGGAACGCTGAAATATGAATAAGTACCGGGTTTTTCGGGCTGATTAAAAATCAGCGCATGTTCTTTCCATTGCAAGTGGTCTTCGATTCCCAGCTCTTTCATCAATTGGAGCATGTTGGGATAAGCCCCAAAGAAGGCATGGAGTCCGGTTTCATACCAGTCGCCGTCTTCATCTTTCCAAGCTGCAACTAAGCCGCCCAATACATCCCGACTTTCAAACAAGATGGGGGTATGTCCGGCATCTGATAAATATTTAGCACAAGCTAGTCCAGCTAAACCTGCTCCTGCAATGGCTACACGCATCTATTAGTACTACCTTTTTACAATTGACTGTGGGAATTAATGCTTTATTCCAGTTTAATTATATTTGCATTTCTTTACAATTTAACATCGCGATCGACTCAACTCTAGATTTTTTGGCTAAAAGCAGCAGGATGGGGGACTGGGCAGTTCGGCTCCCTTCTCCTGACGGAGATAAATCGCTCGAAAGGTTGAGATGACAGGATTATCGAGCTTATTATTTTTTTAGGCGATCGAACTAGCGGAATGTGGGTTAGAAAATCTAGATCCTCTGGGTATTGTGGCAGGATTGATAGATGAGATTGGGATAGTCGAGATTTTGAATAAAAGGTTGGGAATAGATCCCAGAGAAAAAGTCAGCTCAGACAGCAAGCGAGTCAATCAATACACAAAATCTGCTTTTTTCCATTTTCAAAGGTAATTAGCCCGCAGCCGAGGAATAGCTCCCACCCATAACACCTACCACCCGTTGACGATATAGTGCTTTCGACACATCCACTATTACATTGGCTTGACTCGACACACTCGCGCCCCGCATCGGTCGTCGGCATATTGCATCCAGGAATTAGGAACTTGCGTGAAAATAACATCCCAGATATTTGTGAGTTCAG
>NZ_JANYJC010000026.1 GCF_025361915.1 Chamaesiphon sp. GL140_3_metabinner_50 | reverse complement strand
CCAAAGTTTATTGCAACGGTGAAGTTGTAATGACTGTTGGTTCTACCCAACCAGAACTCCGCGTCGATGTGTGGTCTGGAAATCATCCTTTTTATACCGGAACGCAGAAGATTATCGATACCGAAGGTCGGGTCGATCGGTTCCTGAAAAAATATGGGATGATCGATACTACCGCACCCGCTCCTGAAGCTACTGAAGAAAAAAAATAGCTTAAATAATTTAAATAACCTAGAGGTGCGATCTCTTTCGATTTCGCGTCTCTAGGTTTTTCAATATTTAATTTCCATTCCTGTCAGAGGGGATTTAAGCCAAAATCTGGGTATGGTAAAGACAAATACCACTTAATAAGAACGCAGTCAGATGAGTACGAAAACCGCAGAGTTAGCACAACTAATCGAGAATATGACACCGAACTCCACGGTGCTAGATCTGCGCGGCTACGGACTTGAAGCTCTACCAGAAAATATTGGCGATCTTACCTATTTAACCAAGCTAAATCTTAACGGTAATCGCCTCACCAGCTTGCCAAAGAGCATCGGCAATCTAACTAATTTAACCGAACTTTATCTAAACGGTCACAAACTAACAAACTTACCCGAAAGCATTGGCAATCTTACTAATTTAACTAGGTTAGATTTGAATGGCGATCGTCTCAATAGCTTGCCAGAGAGCATTGGCAATCTGACTAATTTGACGGCACTATATCTAAACGGTCATAAACTAAAAACCTTACCAGAAAGCATCGGCAATCTGACTCATTTGACAAAGTTAGCTTTGAATGGTGGTTTTCTACATTTCCTACCAGATAGCTTCGCCAATCTTATCAACTTAACAAAATTAAAACTTGGAAATAATCAGTTCGATCGCATACCAGATGTCCTTTTTTGTCTACCAAAGCTCAAAAAAATATATTTACGCGATAATCCTTTTAATGATATATCTAATCTAAAACACATTCCTAAATTAAGTATTTTTCATTGCAGCTTACAATCAGAATTTAAGATATATAGAAAACCAGATATCACTCGAATTGGTGCTGGAAATCAATATTTAGACTTTATCTTATCAGACTTAGATAGTTTCACAAATATAATTATAAGCAGATATGGTTCGCGTTGTATCTACGCAGATGAGGATGCGGCTCACTTATTCGTGCAAGAAACAATAGATGGCTTTTTATCGTATTTAAGTAAATTGCCGAAATTAGAAGATTTTTCCTGGGATGCAGGTATCTATCCACCATCCGTAAACCCAATTATAGATCCAAACGATAGATGGAATTTAAGATCTGGTGAATTAAGAATATCCTTTTCGTCTTATTTTTGTGATTTATATATATCTGCTCGACAACTACAATACTTGCCAGATAGTTTATGTGGCTTAAAAAGCTTAAAATCTATACGGTTAGACTTAAAATCTCTGACAGATTTATCTATTTTAAATCAATTACCAAACTTAAATAAGGTTAACTTCCTTATGGCAGATCTACCGCGTCGCTACTGGACTAAACTGAGTGAATGGAAGCCAGAATGGTTGTTAGATGAAAATAATACTGAAATTAGACGAAGGATAATCGAGCTGGTTGGTTATAAGAGAATCTGCGAAGTCCTCAATGCAATAAAAATTGATGCTTGGCGAGAATATGTGTTGTTGAAAATAAACGATTTTCAGCCATTTTTCAAACGACTAACATGGCCTCAGAAACCTATCGGTAAAGAACCAATCGCATTGCTGAAGATGAGTTGTCCGTCAACCGGACACGTTTATATACTGAGGGTACCGCCAGATATGACTAGTGCGGAAGAGGCTATTGTCTGGGTAAATCATGGTATTCATCCCGATCGATTTACCATTCAAACGTGATATTTATTCTAACTCTAAGATTATTAATTATTCTATCGTTAACTCACATGCGATTATTTATTCTTTATCACTTTTATCACTTCTAGCGACTCAACTATCAACGCTAACTGCTGATGTTGGGTTTCGCAAAACTCAACCCAACCTACATCTGCTGGGATGAAACTCACTATCCACTATTCACTATCCACTATCAACTAAGACAATGGCAGAATCATATTTACTCGATAAACTTAAATCCGTCGAACAAACATTTCACGAACTGACTCGCAAACTTGGCGATCCAGATATTGCTAGAGATGCCAGCGAAATGCAACGGATTGGTAAAGCTCGTGCGGCACTCGAAGAAGTTGTTGAAACCTTCGACAAATGGAAACAAACTCAGGAAGATTTAATTGGAGCCAGACAAATTGTTAAAGAATCGGGTAACGATCTCGAATTGCAAGCAATGGCGACATTAGAAGCTGGCGAACTCGAAGCCAAAATTACCGAACTCGAACAAAAACTCAAAGTTTTACTATTACCTAAAGATCCCAACGATGAGCGAAATATCATGTTGGAAATTCGGGCGGGTACTGGTGGCGACGAGGCGGGAATTTGGGCGGGTGACTTGGTGCGGATGTATTCGCGCTATGCCGAAACCCAGCATTGGAAAGTCTTTTTAGTGAGCGAATCTCTCGCAGAAATGGGGGGCTTTAAAGAAGCAGTACTGGAAATTAAAGGCGATCGCGTGTATAGTCAACTCAAGTTTGAGGCTGGCGTACATCGGGTACAACGGGTACCGCTTACCGAATCTGGCGGACGGGTACATACGTCTACTGCAACTGTGGCAATTATGCCTGAAGTCGATGAAGTGGAGATCTATATCGATCCTAAGGATATCGAAATGAGTACCGCTCGATCGGGTGGTGCTGGCGGACAAAACGTGAACAAGGTAGAAACGGCGGCAGATTTATTCCACAAACCGACGGGAATTCGGATCTTCTGTACCGAAGAACGTTCTCAGCGTAAGAATAAAGAGCGCGCCATGCAAATTCTACGGGCGAAACTATACGATATCAAACTGCGCGAACAACAAGAAGAAGTAACTTCCATGCGTCGTTCGCAAGTCGGTACCGGATCGCGATCGGAAAAAATTCGCACCTATAACTATAAAGACAACCGCGCTACCGATCATCGGTTGGGGCATAATTTCGGTCTGGAGAAGGTGCTAGCTGGCGATCTAGAGGACGTAATTCAAAGTTGTATATCCCTAGACCAACAGGAGCGTTTAGCCGAGCTAGCGGCTTCTACAGGGGGTTAATTTAAGTGAATTCAGGCTAAGGATATTTGCTCCGCTTTAGCACCGCCCTGAACTATTAGCCCCGCTTGGTGCGCTGTCTTGTCGGTTTTTTATTCTGGGGGAACCCCAGAATAAAACCGCCGCTAAACCGTCGGGGAACAAAGGCGTGCGCGCATCCGCAAATTCATTTGAGGGCGGTTCCTGAATGAAGCTAGCAATCTTGGAATGGTATTACTCAACTTAGAATAAATCGACTTAGATATTATTTTGAATTAGCAACTGTCTAAGCATGGCTCTCATCACTATATCCTGCTGATGTCAAAAATGCTACCGTATAAAACGAATTGCCATTAAATTCAAATTCATCGACAATTTCTAGATCTAGTTTGCGTGTATGTGCCGTAAAAGAACGTTCATTTAACTTATTGATAAAAGTCACCCCGACAGGGAATCTCGATTCAAAGCTCGATCGCATCAATGCGAATAAATTTGGGAAAACCGTACTGCCCCGCCAATCGCGATCGATACAAATCGGCCCATACTGAAAGCTGCGATCGACAGTAATTTCTTTGTTCATAAATCCTAATTCAGGCAGTCGAGAAATCATCAATCTAAAAATTTCCCACCGTGAGAAAAAATGCCAATCACCAGCTAATAAATAGCCGATAATTTTACGCTCGTGTACTGCTACAAATACGCCACTGAGATCGAGTAGTTGGCGCAATAAATCGGCTGTAAATGGCGTAGTCACAAAGCCGTCAGCTAAATCTGTTGCCGATAAATTGGCATACAGATTACGAGACTGAAGATTGAGAATACCATCGATGTCCGACTCGATCGCGATTCTAATTATTGGAGACATCAATTGAATTGTAATGACGTTAAATATCTTCCCAAGTTTTGTACGCAGGTTAACAGCCCTCATCCCCAACCCTTCTCCCTGAGGGAGAAGGGAGCCGGATTCAAAGTCTCTCTCCCTCAGGGAGAGGGATTTAGAGGCTCGCATAATCCGGGAGGTTTCCTCCCGGATTATGCGAGACAAGACAGGGTGAGGGCTATCCCCTACTTCTGACTTACTTGTCGATCGTTGATGTATTTGTAAGTCAACTTAGACACTTCCTGGACGAAATCGCGCGCACGTAAATCGTTAAACGAACGTTTGACAAAAATCCCGGCTAAATAGAGTTTGCCATTGGGCATTTCAATAATTCCCGCATCCCCAATCAAGCGTCCTAACGTGCCCGTTTTATGCGCGATTGCTGCACCTTTACCCAACCCAGCGGGGAGTAATTTTCGATTCTCAGTTTGATTGAGAATATCCAACACTTTGCTCCGGCTGGTTTCGGTAATTAATTGGTGCTTGGCAAGTAACGCCGACAATCTGACCAAATCTGCGGGACTGGTCGTATTTTTACCTTGAAAATCGCCTAACAGACGGTTGATGACTGTTTTTCGCAATCCCCAACTTTTGAATTTACTATTGAGAGCTTGTCGTCCGCCTAGCTTATCAATAATCATATTCGTGCCAGTATTATCGCTAATGGCGATCATCATTGTGGCTGTTTTCAACACGCTCAATTTTGCACCCGGACTATTTTGGAGTTCGCCCGAACCGCCTGTAATTAAATCTCGTCTGACTGTCAGGGTATCATCGAGGCGAACTTTGCCAGTATCAACGGCTTGAAACAATGCCATCAAAATTGGTAACTTGATCGTACTGGCTGCCGGGAAACTTTTTTCACCATTGATATCTAAATAGTTGCCCGTATCCACCTCCATGAAAAACATTCCTGGCGAGAGGTAATCGTATTTCGCAACTAAGCTGTTAATTTGGCTCTTGAGGTCGGTCATTTCCTGACCGATGGGTACGACACCAGCAAAGACAATCGGACTGACTGGGACGGGCTGAATGCGTCCTGTGCTGGCGGTAGCTACACCTCGATCGATCGATCGCAATTTAATCGACCACCGGGAAGGTAAATCGCTGCGAATGATAATATTTTGCGGACTGACACCATAGCCGGGTGCTAGTTCCATCACCAAGCGCGTATTATTGCCGTCTGACTGGGCGATTCGCACTTCTCGCACCGCCGCGCCGAATTGCTTGCGGATCGTCGCTTCGGTCATTTTGGTACCGGGTAAATCGACAACTAGGCGGTAAGGGCCATCGAGTAAGGTGGCTTTGGGTTGCACTCCGGTATCGGTACCAAAGTTCAATTGATTGCGACTGGCATCAAATTCCCAGCCAGTAAATTTGCTTGCTTGTGCTGGTGCGGCGAATACTAAACACGCGCTGCTAATCAGTCCAGTCAGGAGCCAACTTAATTTCATAAAATGAGGAGTGTGATGTAAAGGTAGAGCGATGATGCAAAGAGCCTAAGTTACTAGTTATGGGTTTTGAGTGGGATGGGTATTAGGTGTTAGGTTTTAGGTTTTAGCTTCCATCCCATCGCTAATACCCAATACCTAATACCCAAATTACAACTAGCAACTTGCGTCAATAGCCGATTGAGTGGTAATTTTGGTTTTTAAAAATCGGTAGATAGAGATACACCAGATGTCCGTAGCCGATCGAAATCGGTACGGCTTGAGTTTTCACTTGAGATGATGATTAACATTATTCGGTTCCCGCCGTCAATTCGACTGGCTGGCTCGTCGCCTTAATCCGATCGATTTTAAATAGACAGATCGCATACGGAGACTAATATTTGAGGTCGTTGACTAAATTTCTGTATCGATCGATATAGTCAATCGATCGAGATTGTAGTTATATTAAGAAATATTACGGGCTTTAGGACTAAAACCCGATTTGTGTATTCACTTCCATGAGGACAAAGCCAATGACTACAGGCTTACAAAACTTTCCAGCCACTAGCACCCCCGAAGAATTACTCGTTGCCAATTTTTTTAAAGTTTCGGCGGGTAACTGGTTATCAGAGCGACGCTACTATACTCTCCCCGATGGAGATACCCAAGAGGTAGTCAGCGAGATTGCGATCGAATTTTTAGCAGCAGGCTGTCTGGAATTACAAGAATTAGCGCGGATGCACGGTTTAGACGATTTGGCTCTAACCTGTGGGAGTAAAATTGAGTGGGATAGTAAGGACTCCGTGACGGGAAAAAAAGCTTCTAAAGGAAGTACGTTATTTGGAGCGTTGGGAAATATTCTATATCGCGATCGCGGTTTTGCAACTCCCAAACCAATTACAGCTATTTACCATTTTCCCCATCCCGATACGCTGTGTCTAAAAACCGAATATCAAGGTTCGGTATTTGAGGAGGAAGTTAAGTTGGTGGGTGATAAGTACCGCACTCGCCAAACTATTATCTCTCGCGCTGGCGAACAAGTGACAATCGGGCAATATTTAGAGAAACGAATTAGGGTCTAAACTCACCTCCTA
>NZ_JANYJC010000236.1 GCF_025361915.1 Chamaesiphon sp. GL140_3_metabinner_50 | reverse complement strand
GAGATGGGAGATGGGGGGACGGGGGGACTGGGGGATGGGGGGACGGGGGACTGGGAGACTGGGGGTTTTACCCTATTACCTACTCTCTATCCCCTATTCCCTATTCCCTATCCCCCATATCATCTCCAACCTCCCATCTCCCATCTCCCATCTCTCTAAAGAGTAACTTACCGCAATAAGCGATCCCTCGTCCCGATTTTGTACTATTGTGTAAAAGGAACTTTAAAATCCTGCTGTCATTCAAAAACTATTAGAAGCTTAATTTTTGGTCATGCAACTTATCGATCGACATCCAGGACAAAGTTGTTAGTGGCAGCAGCCCACACAACTCCTTACCGTCAAACTCGATCTAGCGCAGATACCCTGACACTCTTACCCTCTGCTCAACAGGCACAACTAGTAAAATCTTCATGTTTGGTCTTATCGGTCACCTTACCAGCTTAGAACATGCCCAAGCCGTCGCTAAAGACTTAGGCTTTCCAGAATATGCCGACCAAGGGCTGGACTTCTGGTGCAGTGCGCCACCGCAAACAGTAGACCATATCAAGGTCACGAGTATTACCGGGCAGCAAATTGAAGGTTATTATGTAGAGTCGTGCTTCTTGCCAGAAATGCTGGCAACCCGACGCATTAAAGCCGCGATCCGCAAGATTCTTAATGCGATGGCACACGCGCAAAAGCAAGGCATTCAGATCACCGCCCTCGGTGGATTCTCATCGATTATTTTTGAAGAATTCGACCTCCACCAAAATAAACAAGTTCGGAATATTGAATTAGACTTCGACAGGTTTACCACAGGCAACACTCATACAGCCTACATTATCTGTCGGCAGGTCGAAGAAGGTGCTGCCAAACTCGGCATCGATTTAAAAAAAGCGACTGTCGCCGTAGTGGGTGCGACTGGCGATATTGGTAGTGCCGTCTGTCGGTGGATGGGCAGCCGCGCGCAAATCTCCGATCTACTATTAGTAGCTCGCAACCAAGAACGCCTCCAAAACCTCCAAGCCGAACTAGGATATGGCAAAATCCTCAGCCTAGAAGATGCACTACCCCAAGCAGATATCGTCGTCTGGGTGGCAAGTATGCCCAAGGGTGTCGAAATCGATGCCACCAGTCTCAAGCAGCCTTGTTTGCTGATTGATGGTGGCTATCCCAAAAACTTGGGGACTAAAATTCAAGCTCCCGGCGTATATGTGATGAATGGTGGCATTGTCGAGCATTCCCTCGACATTGATTGGAAAATCATGAACATTGTCAATATGGATGCCCCCGCTCGGCAACTGTTCGCCTGCTTTGCCGAAGCCATGCTGCTAGAGTTTGAAAAGTTACACACCAATTTCTCGTGGGGACGCAATCAAATCACGATCGAGAAAATGGAACAAATCGGTCAAGCCTCCCTCAAGCACGGTTTTCGCCCCCTCTTATCCTTCGTTGGGAGCTAGGGAATTAGGATTTAGGGGAGATGGGAGATGGGAGTTCGGAGTTCGGAGATTTTTGATTGATAATATCCAAGTCGCCCAGATATCCCACACTCCGATCTCTCTTGAAAAGGTGCTCTACTTGCGGCGTTTTTATTCGGGGGAACCCGCGAATAAGAAAACGACAAAACAGCGACTCACCTTTGGACGGGTTCCCCGTCAAAAGAGGTGAGTCAAGACAGGGCAAACCCCTGTTCCCGCACTTTTCGCTCCGATCTCCCAACTCCCATCTCCGATCTCCAAACTCCCATCTCCCCCCACTCCCTTAAACAATGGCTGGCACTGGAAAGAAGCCCTTTTTATTAGAATTTGAAAAACCGTTAGCCCAATTGCAGGAACGGATCGATCGAATTCGCGAACTTGCTGAAGAAAGTAGCGTCGATATCTCCAGTCAGATTTTGCAATTGGAGACTAAATACGTGCAACTGCGCGACGAAATTTTTAGTAGTCTTACGCCAGCTCAACAGCTACAACTGGCTCGTCATCCCCGTCGCCCCAGTACGCTCGACTATATTCAAGCAATTTGCGATGAGTGGATCGAGCTACATGGCGATAGGCGGGGTAAAGACGATCCGGCGTTGATTGGTGGCGTGGGTAAATTAGCCGGAATTCCCGTGGTGCTATTGGGGCATCAAAAGGGACGAGATACCAAGGATAATGTCGCGCGAAATTTTGGGATGGCAGCTCCAGGCGGCTATCGCAAGGCGATGCGGTTGATGGAACATGCCAATCGGTTTGGGATGCCAATCATTAGTTTTATCGACACGCCTGGAGCTTGGGCGGGGTTAGAAGCAGAAGAATTAGGACAAGGTGAAGCGATCGCATATAATCTCCGAGAGATGTTTCGGTTAGAAGTCCCGATTATTTGTACGGTAATTGGTGAAGGTGGCTCTGGTGGCGCATTAGGAATTGGCGTAGCCGATCGATTGATGATGTTTGAACATGCTGTTTATTATGTCGCCAGTCCTGAAGCTTGTGCCTCAATTTTGTGGAAGGATGCCGGGAAAGCTCCACAAGCTGCGGAGGTGCTAAAAATTACGGCCAAGGATCTGAAAAATTTGGGCATTCTCGATCAAATCTTACCAGAACCGATCGGTGGCGCACATGCCGACTCGGTGCGCGCCGCCCAAGTACTTAAAGATGCTATTCTTAAAAATTTACAACAGCTTCAATCGCTTCCCTCAACTGAGCTGCGATCGCTCAGGTATGATAAGTTCCGACAGATGGGAGTATTTATTGAAGGGGATAGGGAGTAGCGAAAAGTGCGGGGACAGGGGTTTCCCCTGTCTTGACTCACCTCTTTTGACGGGGAACCCGTCCAAAGGTGAGTCGCTGTCTTGTCGTTTTCTGATTCGGGGGGAACCCTAGACATAAAAACGCCGCAAGTAAAGCACCTTTTCAAGACAGAGAATATAAATTATTCTCATAATCCTAAGCCTGGAGCCGACTGTCGTTGGCGGAGCCTCTCCTTTGGAGAATCGCCGTTAGCACTTAACATTAAGATCGATGTTATAATAAACTCGTAATAAAATTTTACATATTGCTCGAATCAGAGCAGTTTCCGAGACTAGATGAATCCGAGCGCAACAACTAATCGAACGGCATTAATTACAGGCGCAAGTAGTGGTATTGGCAAAGCCACAGCTCTAGCCTTTGCAAAAGCGGGGATAAATCTAGCATTGGTCGGACGTTCTTCAGATAAATTAGCAGCAGTAGCAAGCTCGGTTACCGATATGGGCGTAACAGCCAAAACGTATGTGGTAGATTTATCTCAAATCGATCGAGTCTCAGCCAAAATTGCCGCCATTGCCGCCGACTTTGACAATTTAGATATTCTGATTAATAATGCTGGGATGGCTTATACCGGATCGATGGGAGATATGCCATTGGCTGATTGGCAACGAGTCATCGACTTAAATTTAACCAGTGTATTCCAGTGCATCCACGGCATTTTACCGTACATGCGCCAACGTCAATCGGGGATAATTGTGAACATCTCTTCGATCGCAAGCAAACAAGTATTTCCCAACTGGGGTGCTTATTCGGTCAGCAAATTCGGGTTGATGGCACTTACCCAAGCCATTGCTGGAGAAGAACGCGCCAATGGCATCCGCGTGAGTGCAGTCTGTCCTGGCTCTGTCAATACGCCGCTCTGGGATACAGATACCGTGCAAGCCGATTTCGATCGATCTGCCATGCTGACCCCCGAAATGGTCGCTCAGGGCATCCTTTATGCCGTGCTTGCTCCTGCTGGTGCA
Source organism: Chamaesiphon sp. GL140_3_metabinner_50 (assembly GCF_025361915.1). Lineage (GTDB taxonomy): Bacteria > Cyanobacteriota > Cyanobacteriia > Cyanobacteriales > Chamaesiphonaceae > Chamaesiphon. The sequence goes on along the minus strand of NZ_JANYJC010000236.1, from coordinate 12,868 downwards.
GTCGTTGAGGAATTAGTAATTATGCCGAGCGGCGGAGCCTTATAGTTGTCGATTTTTCGTTCGTAATTCATCTACCAAATCGATTCGATTACCTTTATTTTTTCTATATCTATTCAGACTAAACATGACTATTTCATCTCCTCAAAGCGGTAATTCTACTGGTAAAGATCGACTTGGGAATATTAATCCCAGACCCGATCGCAATACGCTTAACGGCGAGCCAGTCAGAATGCACGATCCGGAAGAAGTCAGCCTCGAAGACATGATGGCATCCGTACGCCAGATTATTTTAGGAGTAGGTGAAGATCCAGAACGAGAAGGATTACTCAAGACTCCTAAACGGGTAGCAGAATCGATGCGATTTCTGACTAGTGGCTACAATCAATCGTTAGATGACATCATCAATGGGGCGATTTTTGACGAAGGTCACAATGAGATGGTCTTAGTTCGCGATATTAACTTTTTTAGCATGTGCGAACATCACATGTTGCCGTTTATGGGTCGCGCTCACGTTGCCTACATCCCCAACCAAAAAGTAGTCGGCTTGAGCAAACTCGCTCGGATTGTCGATATGTATTCCCGCCGGATGCAAGTTCAAGAACGACTCACCCGTCAAATTGCCGAAGCACTCCAAGAGGTCTTAGAACCCAGAGGTGTGGCGGTAGTTATGGAAGCCAGTCACATGTGCATGGTCATGCGCGGTGTCCAAAAACCCGGTGCTTGGACGGTGACTAGTGCCATGTTAGGTGCATTCCAAGAAGACCAGCGCACGCGCGAAGAGTTTCTCAATCTCATTCGCCATCAACCTGCTTTTATGTAAGAGATGGGAGATGGGAGATGGGAGTTCGGAGCTGGGAGATGGGAGTTCGGATCTGGGAGCTGGTTGCTTAACTTTCTTCCAAATTGTAATTCTCAACTCTGCCGCCTACCACATTTACCTGCCAAACCTAAAAATTGCTGTATTTGCTGGTTATCTCCCATCTCCCAGCTCCGAACTCCCATCTCCTTTCCTCTTCCGGCATCGATCGGAACAATACTTGACTTCATCCCAACAATCTTCCCATTTCTTGCGCCAAGTAAAAGGACGTTGACAAACCGGACAGACTTTAGTGGGTAGATCGGATTTCAATCGATTTTTTGGCATTTTATTTTAATTATCGCTCGATAAATGTACCGTGAGTAAACCGCTCGATCGAATTCGGATTGTCTTAGTAGAGCCAGCGGGTGCCCTAAACATCGGCTCGATCTCGCGAGTGATGAAAAATATGGGATTGACACAGCTAGTAATTGTCAATCCACGGTGCGAAGTATTAGGCGAAGAAGCCACTAGAATGGCAGTCCACGCGATCGATCTCTTAGAGGCGGCTACAATCGTCCCAGACTTGCCAACTGCTCTACAAGGCTGTACGCGGGTAATTGCAACTACCGCCAGAGACAGGGCAATTCCGACGGCACTGGAGACACCCAGACAGGCTCTACCCTGGCTGGTAGAGAGTTCGGAGCCAACTGCCCTATTATTTGGGCGCGAAGATACTGGTTTGACTAATACTGAATTAAATTATGCCACACGTTATATTCGGATTCCAGTTGGCTCTGAGTATAGTTCGCTCAATTTAGCGCAAGCAGTCGGCGTTTGTGCTTATGAATTGCAGATGTGTGCGAGTAATATTGAGGATAATTCATCAGTCGTCCAAAGTATGCCCGTGCGATCGGATGTCGCACCTGTAGAATTGGTGGAAGGCTATTATCAGCAATTAGAAACGTTATTGCTAGATGTCGGCTATCTATTTCCTCATACAGCTCCACACCGGATGGAAAAGCTCCGCCGTCTGTACAATCGCAGCCAGCTTTCACCAAATGAGGTGGCTTTATTACGCGGAATTTTGAGTCAGTTTCGCTGGGCATTAGATCCAGCTAAACTCGATCTTATCGCTCGATCTGAGCAATAGATCTCTTTTCAAGATTTTCCTATCCCCTATTCCCTAATATTAATGAGATTCGGGTAAAGCTAATTCAGCAACATGTGTTGCTTGAACATGGGCTACCACAAAAGGTAAATGTGCCCCAGTCAATCCTTTAGCAATCTGTTCGGATGTTTGAGGGTGTAAAACAAATAAGGGATAAAGATGCTCGGCACTTTCACTAATAATATGCCGATAATATTGCGGCATCACCCATTCATAATCGTGGTCTAATAATACTTGGGTCTGTCGCCACCGCGTTAGTAGATCGGAAAAATCTTCTTCGGGACGATGGATAAAGATAATAATTTCGCCACCCATTTTAATTTTCCACTCAGGATCGCACATTAAATAAGCAAGATCGCAGGGAAGTAAGATAGTTTTAGAAGTGGTCGTATTTGGCGAAAACTGGTTGAGTTGCGCGATGGCAACTTTTCGCAGTTTAACGATGGGTAAAGGCATGGTAATCAAACTTTCTTCCGATCGTCTGATGCTCGGAATCATTTCGAGATACGGACGATATTGCTTCAGTAATTCTACTGCTTCAATATGATTGCTGTATTTGGCTAAAAGCTGTTCGTAATCTGATTTGTAAGTAGACATATTAGATCGGTTGACAGTTGACAGTCGAGCTTTTCCTACATATCGCGGATATTTAAGTAGCTGGGCTTAATTAAATATAAGATATAGCAGTTGCCATATCGGTTAGGACACAAACCCGACTTTTCCAAAAAGTCGGGTTTGTAACAGCACTAGTTTTACTATCCTAATCTCCCTGGCGGTTGCTATATTGCGTAGGGTGGGCACTGCCCAACATCTATGTTTCATGTGATTTAGATCTGATAAATATTTGCGCCTAGCCACTTATCTGGGTAAAGAAATGAAATTTAGCTCTCTACCCAGATAAGTGGCTACTAGTTAATACAGTAAACTGCGATCGCAATCTTAGCCGAGTTTCTCGAATACTTTAAACATCGGTAGATACATCGACAGTAGAATTACCGCAACCATCCCGGCGAGGAATACCATCATAATTGGTTCCAGAACGCTGGTGAGAGCCTTAACAGCCTGCTCGACTTCATCTTCATAGAAGTCAGCAACCTTCATCATCATCGAATCTAATTCCCCAGTTTCTTCACCGATACTAATCATTTGGATTGCTAACGATGGGAAAACTTTTTCTCGTTGGAGGGCATTACTTAACATCCCACCTTGTTGGACTTCGATTTTAGATTTCTCGATCGCATTAGAAATAACCTGATTCCCAGCAGTATCGCGAACGATATCGAGGGAGTTTAAAATTGGTACGCCCGATCGAGTTAATGTACCAAAAATTCGGCAGAATCTAGCAGTAGCAGACTTTTCATTTAAGTCGCCCAAGATTGGCATTTTTAAGAAAAACCGATCCATTGTGAGTTTACCGATCGGGGTTTTGTAATATTGATTATAAGCAAAAATCAAGCCAGCAACTACCGAGATCGGAATAATTACCATCCAACTAGTTAAAATGCCGCTGATTCCTAACATAAACAAGGTTAAGGCGGGTAATTCCGTTCCCAAACCTTTGAAAATACCCGCAAATACGGGAATCAAGAAAATTGTCATCCCTAAGAAAACAATCAGTGCCAAAATTCCTACTGCAACGGGATACGCCATCGCCCCTTTGACTTGGTTCTTGAGCCGTGACATGTCTTCTAGTACTTTTGCCAGCCGATTGAGAACTTCATCGAGTACCCCACCCACTTCTCCAGCTTGCACCATGCTCACATAAAGATTGTCAAAACATTCGGGGTGTCGGCGCATCGCATCGGAAAGGTTAATCCCCTGTTGGACATCGATACTAACTTGGGCGAGTACTTTGCGGAGCTTGGGATTACCGCATTGTTCGGATAGCACTGTCAAACATCTCACCATTGCCACACCCGCATTCACCATTGCCGCAAATTGACGAGAAAATACCGCTTTATCGCGAACCGTCACCGGGTTCATGGCTGCTTCAAGATCGCTCAGATCGATCTTAGTAATATCAAAAGATCTAGTTGGTCGAATATTTTGAATGAATTGATATTTCTTCTTGAGTTTTGTCCGTGCCGACTCTACAGTTTGAGCCTCAACTTTTTCTTGTTTGACATTCCCTTGGGCATCACGGACTTCAGCTATAAAAGTTGGCATAAATTTAGGAAATTAGTGAATAGTGAATAGTGGATGGTGGATAGTAGCTGATAAATGGCAGATAGTGGCTGATGAAATAAAAAATAAAGAATATTGACTATTCACTATTCACTATTCACAATCCACTATCCACTACTTACCGTCCATTCGTCGCCATCATTGGTGTCGCTCCAATCAGGCGTTGGAGTTCGTCGGGTCGAGATGACTTAGAAACACCAACTTCAAAAGAAATCGTGCCTTCGCGAATGTGCTTGGCGAGGATCGATTCCATCGTATTCATGCCTAATTTAGCTCCGGTTTGAATCGCACTATAAATTTGAGCGGTTTTACCTTCGCGAATTAGGTTAGAAATAGCTGGCGTGACGATCATGATTTCTTGAACCAGTACTCGTCCGTATTCACCCGGTTTGGGTTTTTTCTTTTGCACCAAAGCTTGACTGAAAACAGCCACCAGCGAGTTAGATAATTGCGCGCGAATTTGGGGCTGTTGTTCGGGTGGAAATACATCCAACATCCGATCGATCGTCTGAGCGGCAGAACTGGTGTGCAATGTACCCATCACTAAGTGACCCGTTTCGGCAGCACTAATCGCCAAACTAATCGTTTCTAAGTCCCGCAATTCTCCGACTAGAATCACGTCTGGGTCTTCTCGTAAGGCGGCTCTAAGTGCGTTCGAGAAGCTTTTGGTATCTTCACCTTTTTGACGCTGGTGGATCAGGCTTTTGACGTTAGGGAACACATACTCGACCGGATCTTCGATCGTTAAAATATGTTCGGCACGAGTGCGGTTGATCAGGTCGATCATTGCCGCCATCGTGGTGGTTTTACCAGATCCAGTCGGCCCAGTGACCAGAATTAATCCACGCGGACGACCGCTCATTTCTCTCACAATTTCGGGTAATCCCATCTGCTCGAAGTTAGGAATTTTAGAAGATAACGCCCGCAAACAAGCCGCATAACAACCGCGTTCTTTGTAAACATTGACCCGAAACCGCGCCAATCCTTTAACGCCATAAGAACAGTCGATTTCCCAGGTTTGTTCGAGTTCTTTGCGCTGAGTATTATTGAGCATACTAAAAATCAGCTTCTGACACTCTTGGGGAGTGAGCGGTTCTTCACCCACTGGTGCGAGTTTGCCGCTAACGCGGAAATAAACTGGCGCACCTGCTTGAATGTGCATATCAGAACCACCCATTTCGACGAGTCGTTCCATCAAATCTTCGATCGCTATTTCAGACATAAATTAGTGGATAGTGAATAGTGGATAGTGGATAGGAGAGATGGGAGTTGGGAGATGGGAGTTGGGAGAAAAAAGGAGCGGCTGTGCCGCAGAAGGGAATCGGAAAGTAAGTTTCTACGTCTTTATCTTCCATCTCCCATCTCCCCGCTCCCATCTCCTAATCACTAAATCTCGGTGTCATACAATAAGGACAATCCAACCACTCCGGTTTGAGTTCGGCGGAGCAAGTCCGACAGACTAGAGTGGTTTTGCGTTTGGCTTTAATTTCTGCTTCCAAACCAGAGTCGGTAAAGGTAACACGTTCTACTTCAGATAGAGTAGTTAGACCTTCTTGAACCATTTGGAGGCTGTATGCCAGTAGCGTCTTCATCCCTTGTTGAACTGCGGTTTCCTTGATCAGAGCGGTAGAAGCGCGTTGATTGATCAGCGTCGCTAGCTCCTCGGTGACTTGCATGACTTCGTAAACCCCAACTCGACCGCGATAGCCGATGCCGTTGCAGTTTTTACACAGAGTTCCAGCCGCTTTGGCAGTTTCGATGCCATCGGTGCTGAGTTCGTTAGCCTTGTAGAAGGTGATAACAGAATCGCCAGCCGCAGATAAACCAAATCGACCGAGTTCTTCACGGGTGGGGGTATATCCGATGCGACACTCAACACAAGCTTTCCGTAATAGCCGTTGAGCGACCACCCCAATCAGTGCCGCCGAAACCATGAATGGTTCGACACCCATCTCATCTAGCCGCGCGATCGACCCTGCCGCGTCGTTGGTGTGTAGGGTAGTCATGACCATGTGACCAGTTAAAGCCGCCTCCATCGAGGTTTTAGCCGTCTCCTGGTCGCGGGTTTCTCCTACCAAGATGATGTCGGGATCTTGCCGCATAAAGGCGCGCAAAATCGAGGCAAAGTTCATCCCTTTTTCGCGAATTACCTGCACCTGGTTGATGCCGGGGAGGGCGTATTCGATCGGGTCTTCTGCCGTACTAATATTGACTCCAGGGTCGTTACGCTCGGCGAGTAGTGAGTATAACGTGGTCGATTTACCAGAACCCGTCGGCCCAGTTACCAAAATCAAGCCAAACGGACGACTCCCCATTTCGCGGACGATTTCGAGGGTCGGTAAATCGCTAATTAATTTATCTAAACCCAATTGCGTCGAAGAGTTATCTAAAATCCGCATACAGACTTTCTCCCCATAGCGGCTGGGTAGAGTACTCATCCGGAAGTCTACTTTGCGCCCTTCAAATGTTCGGCGAATCCGACCATCTTGAGGTAACCGCCGCTCGGCGATATCTAATTCGGCGATAATTTTAAATCGAGAGATAACTGCCGGAATAATATGTTTGGGCAAAATGGGGAACGCCTGACGCAAGACTCCATCTTTACGGAATCTCACCCTCAAGCCTTCTTCCTGCGGTTCGATGTGAATATCCGAAACTTTTTCGAGCAAACCTTTTGCCATAATTTGGTTGACTAACTTGACAACTGGCGCGGCTTCTGCTCCAGCCACGTCAATTTCATCATTAAGTTCGCTTTCGGCATTTCCTAACTCTGGCGCATCGAAATTATCAATTTCGACACTAAGATTTTTCTGAGAATTATTAGCTTCATCCTGTTGCAGCCGCTCGTCCAAATAGCCATCGAGCAGCTTTTGATAATCTTCAGGCGCAATTACTTCACTCCGCCAAGCAATTCCATGCGGACGCAGAATTTTATCGAGATCGTTTTTGGCTTGAAGATCGTCGGGTTTGATCATCGCCACCGTCAGGATTGGCGGATCGCCGTCTATTCTGCCGATCGGTAAGAGTTTCAGTTGCCGACAACTATCGGCAGAGATAAACGAATCGATCAATGCGCGAACTTGAACTTTGTCAATTTGAGCAGAGCTAATATCGACCGCATTCAAACCATAGACAATTTTGAGTTCAAATAACTGCTGTTTTTTATATTGCTGCTGCAACTCCGCAGGCAAAGATTTACCCGTCAGGGATTCCAACACCTCCGTTAAGGGGTGGTTGTTGGTACGACTGTCAACTAGTGCTTGCTTGAGCTGTTCCGCATTGACATAACCCGATTGGATCAGCTTATTACCGAAAGGAGAAAAGTCGTTGCGGACGATTAATGCCCGTTTGGCGGATGAAGATTGAGTCATAGCGGCTGTTGATTACCCAAAGGAGAAAAATCATTGCGGACGAATGGTGCCCGTTTAGTAGCTAAATATTGAGTCATGGCGGACGGTTGCGACTCTGGATCGATGCAGATTGAGTCATCGCTACTGTGGTTAGCTCCCTCGCTTACAGTATGCCCACAGTTCGACTGAATGTATTCATTTGTGCCAAATCGATTCGATCTGCTGCCGATTTAGCCATGCCGATCTCGTTATTACTGACTCCTTCTGCCAAAGATGATGTTTTGGGTGTCTAAGTTGGGCACTATAAAGTGAGACCATTTGAATTTGGTTGATAGTTCTGCTATGCAGACGCTACTAGTGACCGATCGCTACCCTAGTTCTACTCACAGAAGCGTTGATATTGCCGATTTTCAACTATCGACTCGTTGGCTCATCTCAGCCGATGTCTAAAAATTACGCGATCGACCCGAATCAGATTTATACTCAAAAGGCAGATTCACTGAATTAGCCTCAATTACAGATCTATATTTAAGGTATGTATTTAAGAATTAATCATTGGCTTGCACACGATCGATCGAGCTTTAGTCTCTATCCGAGAATCTCAGATCGAAATTGCCTAGCAGTCTGTTAATAGAGAATGAATGAATGATGAGTGAAACCCCACAACAGCCAAGTAATCCAGGTGATGAGACTAACCCCTCACAATTGCCATTGGTAATCGAATCTCCACATCCCGCTGCGGAAACGGGAGGCTCGAAACCGCTCGATCCTACAACCGTTCCTACCCCAGATCCGGTAGTTGAAGAGGTTGCCACAAATGTTGAAGCAGCTACCACCCCACCCCAAATGCCGCAAGTCAATGTCGAACCAGAAACTGCGCCGACTTCTCAATCCGAACTTCAGGTATTGACGGCAAAGTTAACCGAAATCTCCAATCAAAGAGATGCTTTTCAAAGCCAATATCTGAGAATTGCTGCTGATTTTGATAACTTCCGCAAGCGCAGCAGCAAAGAGAAAGAAGAAACCGAATTCCGCACCAAACGCGCCACCATTATGGAGCTATTGAGTGTCGTCGATAACTTCGAGCGCGCGCGCACTCAAATCAAACCTCAAAATGATGGCGAATTGGGCATTCATAAAAGCTATCAAGGCGTATACAAGCAGTTAGTCGAAAGTCTCAAACGTCTGGGGGTATCACCCATGCGTCCCGAAGGACAACAATTCGATCCTAATCTGCACGAAGCCGTGATGCGTCAGCCGACGGAAGAACATCCCGAAGGCACCGTCATGGAGGAACTGCAACGCGGCTATTATCTGGGAGAGCAAATTCTCCGCCACTCTTTGGTAAAAGTTGCTGCACCACCCGAACAGTTATCTACCGCCGATGCAACTGGCTTCGATACCGATAATTAAATCGATAATTCCCCCGCCGCTGGGTTGCTGGAGCGTCGATCCTTTATCTCGTTGGCGTAGCCTCTCCTGAGAGAATCGATCCTCTAGCCACAGCGACACCCCCCGTTTTCCCATCCTTTAAAAATATTGCCTCAATTTTATGGCAAAAGTCATCGGCATCGACCTCGGTACTACCAATAGCTGCGTTTCTGTCTTAGAAGGCGGCATCCCAGTCGTCATTTCTAATGCTGAAGGCGGACGTACCACCCCCAGTATCATTGGATTTGCCAAAGGTGGCGAACAACTTGTCGGGCAACTTGCCAAAAGACAAGGTGTAACTAATGCGGAAAATACCGTTTATAGTATCAAACGCTTTATCGGTAGGCGGTGGGAAGACACCGAAACCGAGCGCAATCGCGTTCCTTACAACTGTATTAAGGGTCGTGATAATACGGTAGATGTCCAAATCCGAGGTCGGACTTACACGCCGCAAGAAGTATCGGCGATGATCTTGCAAAAGCTCAAAAAAGATGCCCAAAATTTCTTAGGGCAACCGATCGAGCAAGTAGTGATTACCGTTCCGGCTTACTTTACTGATGCCCAACGCCAAGCTACTAAAGATGCTGGCACGATCGCCGGACTAGAAGTATTACGCATTATCAACGAGCCGACAGCCGCAGCTCTGGCTTATGGATTGGATAAAGCCGATACCGAGCAAAAAATTATGGTGGTGGATCTCGGCGGGGGTACCTTCGATGTGTCGATCCTCCAATTGGGTAATGGCATTTATGAAGTCAAAGCGACATCTGGTAACAACCATTTAGGCGGCGATGACTTTGATAATGAAATCGTCCGCTGGATGATCAAACATTTCCGCACCACCGAAAATATCGATCTGCTCAAAGATAAAATGGCTCTCCAACGGTTGCGCGAAGCTGCTGAAAAAGCCAAAGTCGAACTCTCAACCATGATGAGTACCTCGATCAACCTCCCCTTCATCGCCGCTGACGCTCAAGGCCCCAAGCACATGGAGATCGAGCTAACGCGGACTAAATTTGAAGAAATGGTCGCACCGCTAATCGAGTCTACCCTCGAACCAGTCCAACGCGCCCTTAAAGATGCCGATCTGCAAACCAAAGATATCGATCGGATTTTACTAGTCGGCGGTTCGACCCGAATTCCGGCAGTTCAACGCGCCATTCAAAACTTTTTTGGCGGTAAAGAACTCGATCGATCGGTCAATCCCGATGAAGCTGTAGCGATGGGAGCCGCAGTCCAAGCGGGGGTCGTCGGTGGCGATGTCAAAGATGTCCTGTTACTCGATGTCACGCCGCTTTCACTCGGCATTGAAACCCTCGGCGAAGTCTTTACCAAAATCATCGAACGCAATACCACTATTCCCACCAGTAAAGGGCAAGAATTTTCAACCGCCACCGACGGTCAAACTTCCGTGGAAATCCACGTCCTCCAAGGCGAGCGGGCAATGGCAAAAGATAATAAGAGTCTGGGTAGATTTCTGCTCACAGGCATCCCCCCCGCGCCCCGTGGGGTACCCAAAATTGAAGTTTCCTTCGATATCGATGTTAACGGTATTCTCAAGGTTGCCGCCCAAGATCGCGGGACTGGACGCGAACAAACCGTCTCGATTACCAATACGGGCGGACTCAACAATGTCGATATCGATCGGATGCGGAAAGAAGCCGAAACTTACGCTCAAGATGACTGGCGCAGATTGCAACTGGTGGAACTCAGAAACCAAGCTGATGCTCTGTTTAACACCTACGATATCACCCTCAAAGAGCACGGTCATCTAATCGACGACAGGCTTAGAGTCCAAGCCGAAACTACGGCTAAAGAGCTGCAAATGCTGTTGCTCGAACCATCGGCTAATTTAGAAAACGTCCAACTAGCGATCGATAAACTCCAGCAAGAGATCTTTGCAATGGGTACGGCTGTTTACCAAAAAGGTACCATGCCTAGTAATAGCTCTAACGCCGATCGAACCGACAATTCGACCGATCGACCCAAACGACACGCACCGTTAAGTAGAGCCGCCGCACCACCCCCACCACCCCCACCACCAGCCAAAAAGGTATCTAGCACTCTCACATTAGACTATGATGATGAAACAGCAACTACCGACTATGAAGTAGTGGAATAGTCCGTCGGGGAAAGGAAACTAGACACAACGGAAATTACGGTTAATACTCCATCGAATAGTTCTGATTCCTTTACAATAGAAGTCGATCGACGCGATCGATTTTCGATAGTAGCCCCGATTCTGCTTCCTACCACTCCTTGTAAGATAAAACTTCTGTATGGCACGCGACTATTACGAAATCCTTGGCACATCTAGAGATGCCGACCAGGAAGAAATTAAACGCGCCTATCGTAGACTGGCGCGGAAATATCACCCAGATGTTAACAAAGAGCCTGGGGCAGAAGATACTTTTAAAGAAATCAATCGTGCCAACGAAGTCCTCTCCGAACCCGAACTCCGCGCTCGTTACGATCGCTTTGGGGAAGCTGGCGTATCTTCGGGTGGTGGCGCAGCTCCCGGCTATGGCGACATGGGCGATATGGGTGGCTTTGCCGCAGATATTTTCGATGCCTTCTTTAACGGCGGCTTTGGTGGTGGTGCAGCCGGACAGCAACAAGCCGCACGTCGTCGCAACGGCCCAGCCAGAGGTGAAGATCTCCGCCTCGACCTCAAACTAGAATTTCAAGAAGCAATTTTTGGTGGCGAGAAAGAGATTCGCATTCCCCACCTCGAATCTTGCACGACCTGTAAAAGCACTGGGGCTAAACCCGGCTCTCAACCCCAAACCTGTAGCACCTGCGGCGGTGCCGGACAAGTTCGCCGCAATACCCGCACGCCGTTTGGTAACTTTACCCAAGTTTCTGTCTGCCCGACCTGTAATGGCGACGGTCAGGTTATTGAAGACAAATGTGAAGCTTGTAATGGTGCCGGACGCAAACAAGAAACTAAAAAACTCAAAATCTCGATTCCTAAAGGGGTTGACAACGGCACCAAACTACGCATTGGCAAAGAAGGCGATGCTGGCTTGCGCGGGGGGCCACCAGGCGACCTGTACGTCTATCTCCACGTCGAAGAAGATGCTAAATTCCGCCGTGAGGGCATTAATATCCTCTCTCAAGTCAAAGTCAGTTATCTCCAAGCAATTTTGGGCAGCCACATCCAAATCGATACCGTCGATGGCCCCACAGAGTTGAATATTCCCGCAGGTATTCAACCCAATACCGTCCTCAAACTCGAACAAAAAGGCGTACCCCGTCTAGGTAACGAAGTCAGTCGCGGCGACCATCTGCTGACAATCCAAATCGATATCCCCGCCAAAGTCAGTCAAGAAGAACGCGACCTCCTGGAAAAACTCGCCAAAATTCGTGGCGATCGGGTCGGGAAAGGTGGTATTGGTAGTATCTTTGGTAATGTCTTTAAATGAGATGGGAGTTCGGAGATGGGAGATGGGAGATAGGAGTTCAGAGTAGATAATTAATTCACAACTTTATCCAAACTTCCTGACTTTACAAATTCACCGCCTCTCACCTCCCATCTCCATTGACGTGATAAATTCATCATCTCCCATCTCCGAACTCCAACCTCCCATCTCCATATGATTCAACTAGACTTACGCGGAACGCCTTGTCCGATTAACTTTGTGCGTACAAAAATGAAGCTCGAACAGATGGACGCTGGAGAACTGTTAGAAGTATGGCTCGATGCTGGCGAACCGATCGAGCAAGTACCCGATAGTCTTAAAATGGCTGGTTATACGGTCGATCGAATTATTCAGGATGAAGACTTTTTTAAGCTCCAAGTACGTAGTGAAGCAGCTTCAGTTTCTTCTGGCTCCTGAGGCTACTTCTCCTGATGTAGACGCTACGCTACGACTACACGAAACTCGCAAGTACGCCAACGGGATAAGGATTTCCGATCTATGATTCCTGGCTTCG
>NZ_JANYJC010000226.1 GCF_025361915.1 Chamaesiphon sp. GL140_3_metabinner_50 | reverse complement strand
CTAATAACTCAAGTTCTCTTCAGAGAACTACCAAATAAATTAGTTCGTTTCAACGAACTTGAGCTATTAACCCCTGCTTGGTGCGTTTCCTTGCGCGGGGAACCCGCGCGGAACGCATCCGCAAATTCATTTGAGGGCGGTGCAGGAACGAAGCCAGGAGTCATTGCAATACGGTTCGGTTAGTCAGCGACTGAAGTCGCTAGTGGTGCAAAGTCCGCCTACGCGGACTACTAACATAACGTCATTTCGGGATAAGTATTTCCGATTTATGACTCCGAGCTTCGTTTATGCACCGCCCTCAAATAAATTTGCGGATGCGTTCCGCGCGGGTTCCCCGCGCAAGGAAACGCACCAAGCAGGGGCTAATAGCTCAAGTTCGTTGAAACGAACTGATTAATTTGGCAGTTCTCTTCAGAGAACTTGAGCTACTAGCCCGTTGGCGTTGGCGTAGCCTGCCGTAGGCACAGCCTCTTCGAGAACGAGACACTTGTAGTTCAGGGTGGTGCTTGAGCGGAGCAAATCAATTTTCCTTATCCCGTTGGCGTAGCCTCTCCGATAGGAGAAACTCACGTTAAGTAGATATTAAGTAAAAAAGGTAGGGGCAATGTCTTGGTTTGCTAAACCGTCGGGTTTCCCGACGAGCGCAAATCGCTTCATGAATTGCCCCTACCTTTTTGTTACTAAGTCGTTATTTTTTCTTCGCGCTAGCCTTTTCTGCTTTAGCGGCTTTCTTAGCAGCTTCAGCAGCAGCGAAAGCTGCTTGTTTGGTGGCTTGGCGTTCTTCTTCTAATTTATCGAGGTAATAATGATAGTCGCCCAAATACACCCGAAACTCACCATCGCGAACTTCGACGATTTTATTAGCTACTTGAGAGATAAAGTAACGATCGTGCGATACGATCAATGCCGTACCATCGTAGTTAATCAGGGCATTTTCGAGGGTTTCTTTCGCAGGGATGTCTAAGTGATTTGTCGGCTCATCTAGAATTAGCAAATTGGCTGGAATTAGCAACATTTTCGCTAGTGCGAGTCGGGCTTTTTCACCACCACTGAGCGATTCCACCTTTTTAAAAACCATATCGCCAGTAAATAAAAACTGACCTAATAGAGTTCTGACTGCTTCATTTTTCCAGTCGGGAACTTCATCGTGAATGGTGGCTAAAACTGTTTTATCGAGATCTAATGCTTCGGCTTGGTTTTGCTCGAAGTAGCTAGGAACGACATTATGTTCGCCGAGTTTAATCGAGCCGCTGGTGTGAGTTTCCATCCCCATAATCATTTTTAACAGGGTAGATTTACCGCAACCATTTGGGCCTAAAAAGGCAATTCGATCGCCACGTTCGATAAATAAGTCAGTACCTAAAAATAGAATTTTGTCACCATAGACGTGTTCTAAATCTTTAATTTCGACTATTTCCCGACCGCTGCGAGGAGCTGGGGGAAAGCGAAAACTAAGGGTTCGCATTGTTGATACTGGGGCTGCAATCCGCTCGATTTTATCGAGGAGTTTCTCTCGGCTTTTTGCTTGGGTACTGCGAGTCGCACTAGCTCGGAATTTCTCGACGAAAGCCTGTTGTTTTTCGAGTTCTTTCTGTTGACGCTCGAAGGCATTTAATTGAGCGTAAGAATTTTCCGCTTTTTGTTCGAGGTATGATGAATAGTTACCGAGATAAGTCGCTGAAACACCGCGCTCTGTCTCGACAATTTGATTGCAAAGCCGATCTAAAAACTCACGATCGTGCGAGATAATTACCATCGGCGTTTCGAGCTTACGCAGATAGTTTTCTAACCATTCGATCGTCTCTAAGTCTAAATGGTTAGTCGGCTCATCGAGTAGTAGTAAGTCAGGAAACTGGAGCAAGATTTTGGCTAAACTCATTCGCATTTGCCAACCACCACTAAAAGCACTTACCAATCGATCGGCATCTTCTAGTTCAAAGCCTACCTCTGGTAAAATCTTATCGATTTCAGCTTCGAGCGCGTAACCATTTAAGGCTTCATACAATCGCTGAAATTTATCCATCCGATCGAGCAATTTGTCAAGCTCGTCGGTGCTGGCTGTTTCTAACTGATGGTGAATTTTATCGAGTTCGGAGTGGACGCGGTTGGCTTCACCAAATGCTTGCCACAATTCTTCTTTGACAGTCCGCGTCGGATCGACATCAAATTCTTGGTTGAGATAGGCAATATTGAGACTATTAGGACGGATAATTTCACCGCTGGTAGGTTCGATTTGTCCAGCAATAATCTTCATCTGGGTAGATTTACCCGCACCGTTCGCACCTACTAAGCCAATTCGATCTCCTGGTTTAACTTCCCAATTAATGTCCTTGAGGACTTCACCTGTGGGATAAATCTTGCAGATATGTTCCAGTCGCAGCATGAAATTAATTTTCTCCAGCAGTAGTAAGAGGAGGGCGGGTATCCCAGTCTGTATTTTAACAAAACTTTACCACTAGGTCACGTAAATAGATGGGAGCGGGGAGTAAGGAGTAAGGAATGAATAATATACAACATATCTGTAGGTTGGGTAGAAGCCCGCGAAACCCAACATCCCTAGAGAGTTGGGTTTCGAGGCTCTGCTTGAAGCCTGACACATCAAAAGAGGCTTTCGATCGCATCGCTCAACCCGTGGGCAAAGTGACGAATCGAAAACCTCTTGAGTAATCTAGATTACCGCAATTAGCGACGGGGGACTAGACTGTTGTAGTCAATGTTGTAAGGTGAGATCGATTGAGGCTGATTGCCGATCTTGCCCAGACTTTTTGCCATTGACAGATATAGCGAAGGATCGCCCGCTTTGGCTTTTTTCTCTTGAGGAGTATACCCACGCACAGCAGCTTGCCAAGAAGCTTTGGGGAACCCTAGCTTGCCACGATAGTAGGCATCGTAGCGGGGAGATTGAATATTAAATGGTAATTCACTAGCACCGGAAGGTAATACCCGCCGACGTTGGAAGGGGACGATGCTATCGCCAAAGTTTTCTAGGTATTCATCGCTATTGAGTAGGTCGTTAATGAAGCCAGCACGACCTTTAGTGCCGATAACGATCGACCAAGCAATTTTTTCCGCATCGCTGTATACGTCGCGTCCTAGCACCTTCTGAATGCAATGGGTAACGAACCGATAGTTGCTATTGAGGTTATAGAAACTATTGGTGAAAGTATTAGATAAACATAAGCCCCGAATGAAGTCCCGGACGGTAATTTGACCGCTACGGAGCTGAGATTCTAGGAACTTTTCACGATCGGCTGCAAAAGCATGAAAGAAAATCTGGCGATAAGCTGCTCCAATGAGAATATCGATCTCACCTGAAGACAGTAAGTTATCGGTCGAGAAAACGCGCGGCTGCTCGTCTCCAGGCACTTCGTAGCCACGAACGCGAGTATTTTGACTCGAAGGGGAATATTCTAATAATGGAAGAGGCATATTTTTAAAGCTATCTTCTTACGAAACTTTACAATTTCTCTCATCATAGTCCCGATTTGCTACTGGCCCCCGCCGCCGCCCCGAAAACATTACATTCCTTAATTTTCTCTCAAGTCTAGCAACATCAGCCTTCTGGTTGTTTTTAAACGTACCACTTTGGCTCACTTTTTGGAGCGGGGAGTGTGGGAGTAAGGAGTAAGGAGTAAGGTGATTCCTGATAAAGACTATATCAAGCAACCGGGTTGTGCCTACGGCAGGCTACGCCAACGGCGAGGGTATATTTATGGGCGGGAATCACATCAAGCTTACATCTACCAATCATCATCAATAATAGCGGTTGGTAGTTTTAACTTAGGAAAGCGATAAAAAGTGTCGCCGTCGTCATCGACTTCGGGGAAACCATCGAGCAGTCGCACCTGCTCGTCGAGGAAGATTTTGGCATTTTGACTGCTCACTTGCGAAATTGCCATCAACTGAATTAGGGAAATCGAACTATCCTGTTGCCGTAATAGTTGGTAGAAGGCAGCTTCTAGGCGTTTGCGTCGATTGGATTTAGAGATGAATCCTGCCGCTCCTGCTCCTACACCCAATAAAATTAGTAATTCAATTAAGCCCATAGGGTGAGTACTTGGAGATTGACTACAGTGCGAATATACTCACATCTTAGGTCAACGGGAGGGAATTCGTTGGCGTAGCCTCTCAGAATGAGAATCGCCCATTTTGGTAAGGCTCACAGCAGTTTTACGATCCATCTGTTACAAAGACTCGTGACAACAGTTAGCAGATCGCCGATAATGGCACTGGCAGTAATTGTGTGCGATCGATACCTTCATTGACTGCGATCTGCTCTGCTTTTGACATTCTAGACCCCTATTTTCAGCCCTCTATCCGTGGATGAACATCCTTCTCTAAATATTGCAGTTGCCCGTTTGGGTACGACCGCACCCGATAATAATTATGCGGTGTGGGTACTTAAAGCACCATATCCTGGCGGCTATGTAATTGAAAATTGTCATTGGACGATCGAACTATCTCAAGTTTGGTTGGGGTGGCAAGGTTTATTTAGTCCGGGAAGTAGACCGTATTGTTTGCCGTGTCATCAAGAGGCAAGCATTCCCGAATTAGATCTAGCGGCGGTGACACCTGTCGATGCGCCTCAGCCGCAAATTTATAGTGCTAACTTAATGCAGCATTTGGGCTTGAGTTTGTGGCAGTGGTTATTTTGCAAGCAGGTGGGAAATGCCTTCGCTCAAAGTCAGGGCATGGCGATCGGACAGGTGAAATTGCTCCGTCTGCGCGTCGAAGTTCGCGATCCCGACTTGATCCCATTACCGTGGGAAATCATCCAGCCACAGCCAGGTAAACCCGCAATTAGCATCGATCGACAGGTGTTATTCAGTCGGACTAATAGCGATGTCGATCCGTTGCCGCCCCAACGACTCGATCGATCGATTAGAATTCTGCTGGTGCTAGGGCAAAATATTCCCGGTAGCCCCCAGCTCGATCTGCTGCAAGAGTCGGCGACGATCGCCCAAGCATTGCGAAATACCATGCCTAGCGGGTTTAATCCGCCCAATCGACTCAATCCGGCGGGTTGTCAGGTCGATACTTTGGTGCAGCCGACTTCAGCCGAGCTGATTGCCAAGCTCGAAAGTCAGCAATATAATGTATTTTTCTATGCCGGACATGGAATGCCCGCACCAGAGGGAGGATTATTGATCCTCAACGATTTGGGGGGGATTAATGGGACGGAATTAGCCCAATTACTCGTGCGGTGCGGGGTTAAATTGGCGGTATTTAATTCTTGTTGGGGCGCGCAGCCATATCAGCACCAACAGCAAGCCGTTCCTCGGAGTAGTTTGGCAGAAGTATTGCTACATTATGGCGTACCAGCGGTGCTGGCAATGCGCGATACAATCGCCGATCGCGAGGCTCTGAGCTTTATTCAGACTTTTACACAGGCATTGGCACAACGACTGAGTATCGATGAAGCTGCCGCGATCGCTCGCCAACAACTGTTAATTTTATATAAGTTCAATCAACCTGCGTGGACGTTGCCAATTCTGTACATGCATCCAGAGTTTAACGGTGAATTGATCCGTCCCTTAGCTGAAGCAATTACCGAGATTCCGTCCGTCCCGCAACAGATTCCCCCTGCGTATATGCGATCGCTGAGTTTTCATACTCATCCCGATTTTCCGATTAGTTGCGGTTTAATGCGCGTCGGCAGATCTAGCGATAATGACTTAGTAATTGTCGAACCTTGGGTATCGCAGCGTCATGCTGAAATTATCTATCGATCGCCATCGATGAAAGATCCGACAAATGGCGTATATTATCTCCGCGATTCTTCCCGGTTTGGTAGTTATGTCCTCGATGACGAAGGCAAATGGCTGAGGGTACATTCTGGAGAATTTGCGCTCCAATCGGGAATGCACCTGAAGTTTGGCAGCGAGGATGGGCAAGTTTTGGAATTTAGAATCGAAAGTACGATGTTTCGTTAAGACTCCCCTGACATGACTTTCGACACTAGCAATTGATGGGGATCGAGCGTTAAAATTAATGTAAATAAAAGTAACAGTTTCGATTAAAGGTCGCGGTAAAGACTTTTGAGATCGGATTTTTTACTTTGGCTGCTGGATAAATTGACGATCGTGGTGAGCCGCTACCTGCGCCAACTGGGAACAATAGAGTTAAGCGACTCGCGCCAGAACTATTCGAGCGCAGCTCAAATCAGTAGTCGCTGTTCGCGAATGAGAGGCTACACCAATAGAACCAGCTATTTGAGAGTTTGAACCCAAAAATTTAGCGTGCCTCGACTTCTTATGCAATTACCACTTATCAAAAATCTCAAGCATCCTCTCCCGACGATCGCCGGGATCGCTGCGGCGGCAATCGGTGTCGCCGCACTGGGAACTGTGGCGTTTAACCAGTTTAAACCAACTACTAAAATCGATCTAGACCGCTACACCAAAGCTGCTCAATCGCAAGATTTAACCGATCGAATTACGGCTAGCGGTAATATTATCCCCTTCCAGACGGCGAATCTGAGTCCTAAGACTGCGGGGAGAGTGGCACAGCTATTTGTCGAACAAGGAGATCGCGTTAAACAGGGGCAAAAAATCGCCCAAATGGAAAATACTGAAGCACAGGCGGGATTCGCCCAAGCCCAAGCCAATGTGCAGCAGGCTCAGGCTAATTTGAATAAAGCTAAAAACGGCACGCGCGTGGAAGAAATTGCCCAAGCTCAAGCCAGACTCAATCAAGCTCAAGCCAATTTAAATAAAGCTAAAAACGGCAATCGCCCCGAAGAAACCGCTCAGGTGCGGGCAAAACTCGCCCAAGCGCAAGCTAATCTTAATTTGAGTCAATCGATCGCCCCCCAGCAAATCGAACAGGCTACGGCGCAGCTAGCCTCCGCCGATGCCAGACTCAAACTCGCCCAAGCTCAAATCGATCGCAATCGATCGCTTAAAGCATCGGGGGCAGTTTCTCAGGATACACTCGATCGGGCGATCGCTGACTACCAGACAGCCAGAGCCAATGTTCTCGACGCTCAACAAAAGCTGCAACAGGTTCGCAATAGCAGCGGATCGGAAATCAGTCAGCGTCAAGCCGCAGTCACCGAAGCACAGCAAGCCTTACGCCAATCAGAAATCGGATCTCGTTCTGAAGATGTTGCCAGTTTAGCCGCTCAAGTCGATCAAGCTCAAGCCGCCTATCAACAGGCAAAAAATGGCTCCCGCCCGGAAGAAATCGCCCAATTCACCGCCGCATTAGGCGTAGCTAACGCCCAGTTACAATCGGCACGCTCTCAACTTAATGACTCGACAGTAATCGCGCCATTTGCAGGCTTAATTACCCAACGGTATGCCAGTATCGGCGCATTTGTCACACCTACTACTTCGGCTTCGACTAGCTCGTCGGCGACATCTACTTCGATTGTGGCGTTAGCCAAAGATATGGAAGTCAAAGCTAAGGTTCCCGAAGTCGATATCGGTAAAATTAGAGTCGGGCAAAAAGTCGAAATTACTGCCGATGCCTTTAGCGACAAGCCTTATCAAGGTACTGTCAGATTAGTTGCGCCAGAAGCCGTCGTCGAGCAAAACGTCACCTCATTTGAAGTCCGCGTCGCCCTCGATACAGGTAAAGATGTATTGCGATCGGGGATGAATGTTAATACCGTTTTTACCGGGCAAAGTACCCGTAATGCCTTAACAATTCCGACAGTTGCGATTAGTTCCCGACGCGGACAAACTGGTGTTTATATCCCCGGTGAAAATAACGAACCCAAGTTCCAACAAATCAAAGTTGGCGGTACGGTTAAGGATAAAATTCAAGTTATTGAAGGCCTTAAATCTGGCGATCGGGTCTTTGTCGATGTACCGCCTGGATTTAAAAATCAAATGATGGGTGTAAATGGTAATTAAAGATGAATATATTTGAAAGTCTAAAAATGGCAGCGCAAACCCTCGTATCTAACAAGTTACGAAGTGGTTTAACCATGCTGGGAATCGTCATCGGTAACGCTTCAGTAATTACCATGATCGGTGTTGGTGAAGGTACTCAAATTCTGGCTACAGATCAATTCAAAAATTTAGGGCCGAATACATTATTTATCTTACCAGGTAGCCCGAAAGCGCAGAATATTCGGAGTGGTGGGGTACCACCAACCTTAGTACTTAGCGATGCCAGGGCGATCGCGCGGCAAGTACCGTCTGTTGCTGGAGTTGCCCCAGTATTGCAGTCATCTTCAGTGGTCAGTTATCAAAATATTACCACGACTTCAATTATTCAGGGTACGACTGCTGACTTCCCAGCCGTCCGTAATTTTGCCGTAGATAAAGGCCGATTTGTGACAGCATTAGATGTCTCAAAAGACAAGCAAATTGCGATGGTGGGTACAGATATCGCTCAACGATTGTTTGGTAGTGAAAATCCATTAGGAAAACAAATTCGGATTAATAATCTGAGCTTTGAAGTGGTTGGATTGATGGAACCCAAAGGCTCATCTTTTGGTAGCAATCAAGATGATGCAATCTTTGTGCCAATTACCACGATGAGTAAACGCATCATCGGGAGAACTTCACCATTCGGACTCCGATTATCATTAATTTCGGTATCTGCGAAAAATAGTGAAAGTATGGATGCCGCCGAATTTCAAATTACTAATCTATTGCGTCGTCGCCATAAAATAGTCGGTGAAGATGATTTTACAGTTCGCAACCAGAAAGACGCACTAACGATCGTCACCACAATTACTAGTGCTCTAACATTATTACTCGGCGCAATTTCAGGAATTTCGCTGTTAGTGGGTGGGATTGGAGTAATGAATATTATGCTCGTATCTGTCACCGAACGCACCCAAGAAATCGGACTGCGGAAAGCCATCGGCGCGACTCAAAATGATATTCTCATTCAGTTTACGATCGAAGCAATTATTCTCTCGACAATCGGTGGTATTATCGGCACGCTGATTGGAATGGGTAGTATTATCGCCATCTCTAAATTTTCGCCACTCAAATCAGCCGCGATTTCACCATCGGCAATTATTTTAGCAGTGAGTGTTTCCGGTGGGATTGGGTTATTCTTTGGCGTAGTTCCTGCCAGACAAGCTGCTAAACTAGATCCGATCGAGGCTCTACGCAGTGTTTAAATAAGTTGAAAGTTAAAATGCCTACCTATCTGAGCAATCCTGTATTTTTAAGGTTATATGTCGCCCAAACTATTAGCTTGTTTGGGGATGCTTTGACTTGGTTGGGGCTAGCATTATTAGCTTTTGAATTAGCAGGTACCGACGCACCGATAGTGCTTGCAGGTGCCTTGACATTGAGGGTGACAGCGTTTACATTATTATCGCCATTCGCCGGAGTAATTGCCGATAGATTCGATCGCAAGCCGATCTTAATCATTACTCATCTAGGGCGAATGTTACTGGTTTGTCTGTTGCCATTTGTTAATAGTATTTGGCAAATTTACGCTTTAGTGCTGGGTTTAAATATATTCAATGCCTTTTTTGCCCCCACATATCAAGCGACAATTCCCTTAATTACAGGCGAAACCGATTATCCCCAAGCGATCGCACTTTCTAGTACAACTTATCAGATTCTTGGTGTATTCGGCCCCGGAATTGCCGGGGTACTGGCACTATTTATCGGTGCGAGAGATTTATTTTTCTGGGACGGAGCTAGCTTTATTATTGCAGCAATTTTAATTGCGTCCCTCCCCGGCAATTTACGAACAAATACAGGCGAATCTGGAAAAAAAGTCGAGAGCATTCGATCGGATATTCAAGTTGGTACAATTACGCTGTGGACTGATGCCCCGATTCGATATGGTTTAATGATGCAACTAGTAGCATCGATCGCTGGTGCTCAGATATTGGTAAATACAGTCGGATATGTTCGAGGTACGCTCCAGCTCACCGCCGTCGAATATGGGTGGGTAATGATGGGATTCGGATTGGGTGCGACATTAGGTACAATTGCGATCGGCATTTATCCTCAATATCGATCGAAAATTATCACACTTGTGAGTGGTGGGGCGATCGTTTCTATCTCCTTAATTGGTGCCAATTATATCGGATTAATTCCTTTAATTTTATTATGGTCGATCGCGGGATTCGGTCAAAGTTTGGTTAATTTATCAATGCAAACCTTAATTGCCGATCGAATTCCAACTAATATCCAAGGGCGTGTTTATGGCGCGCATTTTGCCTGGAGTCACTTGTGGTGGGCGGGAGCATATCCCCTAGCTGGTTGGTTGGGAACAACATTTCCCGATCGAACTTTTCTCTATGGTAGTTTAATTGGTCTTGCTTTACTCTCGATCGTGCATTTGTTATTAGCACCCGACAGGTTTACCCACACTCATCCAGAATACTCCCATACTCACACTCACGCCCACGATTTTCCACATCAGCACGAACATCAGACTAATCTGGAAAGTGAAGATCGATTACCTGAGAGTACGCTGGCACGAACGACACATCAACACCCACATTTGCATTCACGATTAAAACATACTCATACTTACACAGATATCAGCCACCAGCATTCAGACTCTCATTAAAATTTTTGATTCTAGATTAAAAATATCCCTAAAACCTAAACACTAAAACCTAATGAACGAGAACCAGCCAATCATTATTAGACTAGAAAATGTCAGTAAAACTTATGGCATCGAAGACACATTAGTTAACGCATTAGATGGCGTAAATTTAACGATAGCCGAAGGTGAATATTGTTCGATTATGGGGCCATCTGGTTCGGGAAAATCATCGGCAATGAATATTATCGGTTGTCTCGATCGACCTACCGTCGGACATTATTATCTCGATAACTTAGATGTTTCTACCGTTCCTGAAAACGAATTAGCCAAAATTCGCAACCGCAAACTCGGCTTTATTTTCCAACAATTTCATCTCTTAGCCCAACTTTCCGCCCTCGAAAATGTGATGCTCCCGATGATTTATGGCGGACTATCTCAGAGCGAACGCAAAGAACGCGCGGTTGTCGCTCTAGAAAAAGTGGGCTTGAGCAATCGGATGGCAAATCGCCCCAATCAACTCTCAGGCGGGCAACAGCAGCGCGTCGCGATCGCCCGTGCGATCGTCGGTGAACCCCGCGTACTGCTTGCTGACGAGCCGACAGGTGCCCTAGATTCGCGCACGACTCAAGAGGTAATGGATATTTTTACCCAGTTAAATGAAACCGGAATTACGATCGTGATGGTAACTCACGAACCCGATGTTGCGAAACAAACCAGACGAATCGTGTGGTTTAAAGATGGGCAAGTGGTACATTCTCACCTCACACCCAGCGATATCTATCGCGTGGCGATGGCGGGATAGGGATTAGGTGTTAGGTGTTAGGTGTTAGGTTTTGGGTTTTAGCGGAGATCTACCCACCCCACTGGGCGGGTCACCCGACCAGTAGCCCTACGGGCACCCCTCCGAGGAGGGGATTTTTCCTCTCTTTATTTCTTACTCCTTACTCAATCTGAGCCAGCCGAATTCTAGCCGTTGAAACAGCGATTTTTCACCTTCTGGTTGCAGCAACAGCAAAGGTACCAAAGACAATAGGCGAAGGATGCTAGAAATGACAAATAAGCCTGTCAATCCTCCCAACACGTCTAGATTAGCGAGGATACCGCCGATACAGGTACCCAAGAAACCGCTAATTCCGCCCAGCGCGGCATTGATGCCAAAATATTGGGCTTGATGTCGATCGTGAGCGATTTCGATTTGGAGATTATTAATACATAAATCGATCGCCGCACTCGCACCGCCATTGAGAATAAATAACAGCGGTAAACCCAGCCACAGCGAAAAAGCATCCTTACCTATGCCCAGCCACAGTAGTGGTAAAACAGCCATTATCAGTAAGGCAGCTACATTGGCTGTACAAAAAGGGATACTGGTTACCAATAGTGCCGGCAATTCGGGTAACAGCGCAGGAGACGCCAAATATGTTATTTGTCCTGCTGATGCAGAAGCAGTGTTAACCGTAGGTGCAACAGATGTAAATGGAAA
>NZ_JANYJC010000218.1 GCF_025361915.1 Chamaesiphon sp. GL140_3_metabinner_50 | reverse complement strand
CCCATGCCAACGAACAATGCCAATCCCAAAATGCCCCGCTTCAAAAAGAAGGCCACACCACGTGTATACCGTGAAGTCAGGCGCCCAAATCCGCGGTTGAATGCATCAAAGAAGGGGTTGTGCTCCTCGCCATTGGGCTTGAGCAACACGGCACACAGCGCCGGGGTCAGCGTTAGCGCCACCACCGTCGAAGCCAAAATCGACAACAGATATGCCAACCCCATTGGCGCAAAAATTCGACCTTCCACCCCCGACAGCGCAAAAATCGGCGCAAAGATTACCACAATAATAATCGTCGCAAACAAAACGCTGGTCCGCACTTCGATCGAACCGTCAAACACCACTTGCAAAGCGGGTTTCGGGTTCCCCGCCAGTTGATTCTCCCGCAGTCGCCGATAGACATTTTCCATATCGACAATCGCATCATCTACTACAGATCCAATTGCTACGACTAAACCCCCCAGCGTCATCGTATTTAAACCCTGTCCCGTCCAATTCAAAATAATTAATCCGAGTAATAATGACAACGGTAAAGCACTCAGACTAATTAACACCGTCCGCCAATTCATCAGGAAAATAATTAAGATCGCCGAAACAATAATTGTCCCATCTCGGAGGGCTTCCTCGACGTTACTAATCGAGGCTTCAATAAATAGATCTTGGTCGAAAGTCTTAGTAAAGGTGACATCTTTAGGTAGCCCTGCTTTTAGCTCTGCCATTGCTGCTTCGACAGCTTTAACTACCGTCGGCGTATCGGCGACTGGCTGTTTGGTAACTGTTAAAATTAATGCTCGTTTACCGCGAAATAATCCATCACCACGGCGCAGTGCGGGGGCGATTTTGACATCGGCAACTTGTTCGAGTAATACTGGTGCGCCATTAATCGCTTTAATCGCCGATTTTTGGAGTTGTTCGATCGATTCTATTCTACCAATCCCGCGCACTAACATTTCGCGATCGGGACTAATCAAAAATCCGCCAGGGACGTTAGCATTAGAGTTCTGAACAGCTTTTGTAACGTCAGCCACAGATACATTAAATGCCTTCAACTTATCGGGATTAATTAATACCTGATATTGACGCTCATCGCCACCATAGAGAAAGACATTACTTACCCCAGGTACGGCTAACAGGCGGTTGCGAACATCCCAATTCACCGCCCGCCAGACTTCCATCATGTCGTTACCAGAAAAAGCGTATTTTACCGCCCACCCTAAGGGCGAACTAACGGGTAAAATCTCTGGTTGTCCGACACTTTTGGGTAAAATACTTTGCACCCGTTGGAGCCGCTCGGTGACAAGTTGACGAGCGCGATAAATATCTGTTGATAGGCTAAATACAGCTTTGACAGAAGCAATCCCCACCGCCGAAGAGGAGCGCAGGGATTCTAAACCTGGAGTACCGTTGATAGCACTTTCGATCGGGCGAGTAACTAAAGATTCTACTTCTTCCGGTGCTAATCCAGGCGCATCGGCTTGGATTTCGACCTGTGGCGGTGCGAATGCGGGAAATACATCTAGGGGCATTTGTCCGAGTACACGCCAACCCCAGAGGCTAATCAGGAGCGATGCGATGACTATTAACCACCGTTGCGCAATCGACCATTTGACAATTGTATTCAGCATTAGTTTAGGGCAAACTTTAGATATATTCCCACTGCTTCTAACAATACACAAGCATGATGAAATTCAGGTGAAATTCAACAGACATCTAAAAACACAGAAGTTGCGATAAAATAATCGCAGACTAGCAGCGATCGGACTCAATTTAGGTGTAGATGCTGAATATTTTGTTGATGTTGAAGATGAAGATAAATCGATCGTCGATCTCAATCTACCGCCAGGAAACCAACCGAGTCTATGGTGCAAGTGGCGAGTTAACGAATAGTATTTTCAGAGTAATTCATTGCAGTAAGGCAGGAATGTTAATCTATTCTCAATACTGGGATTTGATTTGGTTGCCCAATGATTTAGTCGATCGATTTTTGATAGTACCGGATAAACTCGCTATTAGATGCCAGATTGCCATCGAATCGATTCCCCAACGGAGATGCGGCGCGAACGACGATCCTGACTGTCAGTATCGGGTGGTAAAATGCGATGATGGCAATAGTCGAAGAAATCTCTATCCTACTAATGCTCTATGGCAAATCGATCGCCTTCGAGCGGACGATCTCATTATTGCTCTAGATCCCTCTGGCAATCCGATCGAAATCCATCGCTCCGAACTCGACTGTTTTGTTAGCCTCGATATCGTTCTCCAATAATTTTTCATAAATCTAACCTCTCGATCGATTGGAGTCTCTCGGTGAGGATTTGTTGGATTTTCAGGGAGTAAGCGATTTAGAAAATTGGTTGGGATAATCTATTAGATGAAAAAAACATATTTCATATACTGGTTATCGATCGATCCCCACCGATTCAGATTCAGATTTTGAATGTACACGATCGATAGTAGCTTCCTCTAATACTAATATCTCAGCGGCTGGCTCGACAAAATCGCCAATACTCGTCGTAACTCGATTACTTCTGCGCCCCAACCAAAAAGCACCGCCCCCCAAGATGCCGACGGCTGGCACTAAGCCC
>NZ_JANYJC010000184.1 GCF_025361915.1 Chamaesiphon sp. GL140_3_metabinner_50 | reverse complement strand
CATCCCAATCAAAGACTCATCGAGCAAGCCGAGAGCTTATTGTTGCGGATTTACCTCCATTATCCCCTCCACCGCCTGACAATTATCGACGAGCTAGATTCGATCGATCTCACTTTTACACTCGCTCACCATCGCTTTTTGTGGGAGCAGATTATCGATCGATCTTCATCTGGGTATAAAGATTCTCCATCGGAAGAAATTGATTATTTAGACGATCGATTGATTGCTAAATTACAAGATTCGATCGCCGAACATCCCGTGCGATCTAGTCAAGTCAAGCATCTATTTAATTTAGACGAACATACCGCCGAAGAAATTCAACGATCGCCATTAGTATTAAGAGCTGCGATCGCTTGTCTGGAGAAATTTGCCTGCGAACAAAAGCGTAAATACTATCTCAATAAATTACAGAGCAAAGAGCCTGAAGATCTAGCCAAGAAGGTTGAATACTATCAGTTATTTGTCACTACCCAGCAGCGTTTACAAGAAATAGAAAAACAGCGCAATGTAACTATTAACGATCTGATATCTTTCATGTAGTTACATACATAACTCTTCCCTATTCTCTAGTTCCTAAATTAAGCGCATTCTAACGACTCTCTAGTATTTCTTCCCGTCGTGGGATTAGTTCCTTTAGCAACCTTGCATAACTTCATTTGAACATCCTTGCGGAGCAACACATCGGTAAAATCGGCACCGTCGATAATTGCACCATCGAAATTAGTCACAGAAGTAGAAGCACCAACTAAAATTGCATTGGTGAGATTGACACGGGTGAGTCGCGCCGTATCTAATAACGAATTGGTAAGATTTGCACCAGTCATATCTGCCGATTCAAAATTACCACCAATTAAACTCACGCCAGTCATATTGGCATTAATAAATTTGCCATTACGCACGGTTGCTTGCGTAAATTCGTAAGTAGTTAAATCTTTGCCCGTAAAATCGGCATCGATAGGTAAGATTGCCTTACTAAAATCGTCTGCTAGTACTGCATCGGGATAAGAAATTGCGATCGTAACCAGCGAGATCGCTACCAGTAATATTGGCAAAAATAACCGCGCGATCGTCCGACAAAAACTAAACTTCATGATTATTTACTGCTAATCGATCGTAAGTGCTGACATCGATCTTAGCATTTTCTAGCCATTTCTTCTAGACAGAGCGACTGTGGAGTCGATCGAGCTACAGCAACATTTTGCCGCAACTCGGTGCTCGATCCACATTTAGCCTCTGATTATCTCGTCTATTCAACTTTAATATGGATGAAAACTCACTTCACCTAACTTGATTATGCTGGCGGTGCTGGGGTTTGGCATCCCGATGAATACGGAAGTTTCGATCGCGTCAAGCTAGCTCCTGTCAACACCTTAACAGATCTAGATCCGTGAAATTACCGATCTTGTCGAGCTGGCTTGGTAGCTGGCGACGGCTAATAGTAACTACGATCGCGCCTGTAAATAGATCTGGAGATCGATCGTGAAATTACTTAGCAAATATTTTGCTAAATATCGATAAAAAATAAATCTAAAATCTATTTACGAGCGTATAACGTAATAAGTATGCAAACCTAATTAAATTATCTGACAATTACTTCGAGATATTATGTCACATTATTTTAGCAATTTTTTCAAGCTAGTCCCGATCGGTTTGATAATTTTGAGCTTAACTAGCTCGAATCCCGTTACCGCTCAACCAGCTCCCCCGACTGAAAATACTAATACCTCAATCGGTAGTTATGTCGGGATTGGTGGGGCGATTGGATTGGGTGGAAATACCACGTCATTAGGCTCTGGGGGAGTCGCAATTCTCAGCAAAGCTAGATTTACCGATAACTTATCTTTGCACGATGCTACTGTGCTTTTTGGCAAGAGTGCCGCTACATCAATGATTATCTTAACTGCGGATTTCCCCATTCGGAATAATGCCGGACAAACGATCGCGTCACCATTCATCGGCGGCGGCGCAATGCTAAGATACGATCGGGGTTTATATATCAGTCCTGCTGTTTCTGGCGGTATCGATTTACCCCTATCTAAAGATTTTATCGGTACAGTCAGAATTAATGCTGGTTTTCCCAGCAATCGTAGTGCCGATGTGGGATTTTTAGTCGGAGCTGGTTACAATTTTGGGCGATAAAATAGCATTCTTAAACCATATAAAATCCCCCAAACCTATTGGATGCTTGCTCTTAAAGTCCCACTTTCCCAGGGGGATTAGGGGGATTCCCACCAACTTCATTTATTTATATCGATGCCGATTGATTCCAGTATTTAACGATCGATTCACTCACTTCTTGGCTGTGTGTCTGTACCAAATCGTGGTCGGCTGCGGGGATAATTACGATACTAGCATGGGGAATTTTTTCGGCATAAGTTTGGGCGTGCCAGAAGGGAATCGTACCGTCAATTTCTCCAGCAATTACTAGCGTTGGCGTATCGATCCGATCGATGTCTTTTTCGACGGTATCGATCGCGTCTTCTGGTTCGAGTCGATCGAGTAAAAACGATCGTGCGGCGGGTTGAGTCATGAGTGCATGACGAGCAGTCTGAATGGTTTCAAAAGATTTTTCTCTTCCCATTAACTTCATCAATGGTGCGATCGAATTGAGTACCAAATCTATTAAAGGAGTCTGCCAGAATAATGGTCTTAGATGGTCGTAACGACCGACAAAACTATCGTCTCTAATCCCGGCTGGAGCTAATAATACCATGCCTAATAAATCGGGCGTGGAAATTGCTAAATCGTGGCGATCGACCGCATAAGCAGCCGCTACCCAGGAGCCATAAGAATAACCAATTAGATAAAATTTAGATATCTGCTTTGCAGTTAAAAACTCTTTCAAAAATGCAACCTGATCGCCGATAACATAGCGCAAATCGGGTTTAGAAGAATCGCCAAAGCCTAATAATTCTAAACTGATACAGCAATAATTACTCGCTAGTGTACTGGCGATCGATCCTAATGTTTCGGCATCGCCAAAAAACCCATGTAATAAAATTACCGGAATCCCATCACCGACACTCATATAAGCAGCCGTATATTCATTTAACTCGATCGTCTGTTTATTCATACCCGATTGATTGGTTTTCTGCTAGATATCGCCTGCTCTATAATATCAGCCGCCTGGGTAACTCCGCCAGATGCCGCGATCGCTTGCTTGAGTCTTAGGGCATTTTGACGGTAACTTTCCTGCGTTAGTACTAGTTGCAGTGCTGCGTGCAATTTCTTAGCTGTTAACTTACTCAACGGAACGATTTCACCCGCACCAGTCCACGCAATCCGCGCGGCGACACCTGGCTGATCGTTAGTAACCGGAATCGCCACCATCGGCACGCCAGATGTCAGGCATTCTAAGGCGGTATTCATCCCCGCATGAGTAATGACCACCGCCGCCCGTTCCAATAGGTCTAGCTGGGGCGCATAGCTCACAACCAGCGGATTTCCCGGCAACTCTGGTAACGAATCGATACTAGCCCCACCGAGCGAAATTACTAACTGAGCATCCAATCCCACGCAAGCATTCGCGATCGTTTGAAAGACATCGGTTAATTGATTTTGTAACGTCCCCATCGATGCATAAATCAACGGTTTGCCAGTTAATTTATCCCACGGAAAATCGACTGGTTTGCGACTACTGCGATCGTGATACGGGCCAGTAAAATGAAAATAACTCGGTAAATCTTGACGGGGATATTCAAATTCAGCAGGCTGATGAGTTAAAACTGCTAATTGCGAATCGGCACTAACTTCTGCTGGCAATTGCCACAGTTTGCGATAATTTGTGCGTAAAGTTTGCATCGATTTACCAAACGGATTGGTTAACTGATAAACAACCCGATTGCGAAGTACCGCCCACCAAGCTAAATTATAAATCCAAGTTGTAAAGAATGGCGGCACAGTCGGCTCTTGGTTAAAAGGTAAAGCACTGCAAAGAGTCACGAAGGGGATATCTAAAAAGTCAGAAACTATACCACCTTCGGGCGCAATTTGATCGACTAATAAAGCATCCACTTTGGCATCAGTTAACACACTCGGCCCTTCTTCTAAGAAAATCAGTGCAGATTTTTCGATCCAATCCATCGTATAGCGTAAAGCTGCCAAACCGCTTAATTGTCCGAGTTCTGCAAACAACTTTTCACTCGCTCCCGCCGGAAATTCAGTCTCCCCGATCGATCTAAATTCTAAACCAGCCGTTAATACTTTCGACTCAGCATCAAGTATTCCAAAAAAAGTCACTCGATGCCCCCGCCGTTGCAGTTCTCGACCTAAGGGTAACATTGTATTTAGATGACCAGTTTCAGCAGGACAAAGCAGACCGATGTGAGACATGTGGGAGAGGGGAGTAAGGAGTAAGGAGTAAGAAGTGAGGGGGATTGGGGGACTTGGAGATTTCCTAAAACCTAATACCTAATACCTAATACCTAAAGCCTAAAGCCTAAAGCTTCAAAAAATAGCTAAGATCTGAATAGGCAAGCCTGTGTGATATTTTACAACTTTCCGGATTCGGAGGTGTTGGAACTGGATCTATTACATACTTGTAGCGACGCAGGCGATCGCGAGTAGAGCATCGATAATTGTAGAGGTTTAATTTATGCAAGTTGTAGCTAGAGAACAGTCTCAAGAACAAGCTGAGTTCATCAAAAAAACGTACGGTCATCTGGCTGGTGCGGTTGGTGCGTTTATCATCATCGAGACATTTTTAATTCAGTCGGGGATTGCCGCAACCTTGGCTAGTGCCTTAACCGGGCGATATACTTGGTTGGCAGTCTTAGCTGGATTCTCGCTCTTAGGCTGGTTCTCGCGAGGATTGGCAAGTAGAGCCGATGCGGTGTCGTTGCAATATACTGGACTGGCGATATATGTGGTGATGGAAGCGATTTTATTCGCACCACTCATTTATATTGCCAATGAACTGTATAGTCCGACGATCGTTCCTACAGCCGGAATTCTGACAACATTAATGTTTTTGGGTTTGACCGCAGTTGCTTTCACCACTGGTAAAGATTTTACCTTTTTAGGCGGCGCGCTCAAAATCGGTGGCTTCGTCGCACTAGGTTTAATTATCTGTAGTGCGATCTTCGGCTTTCAGCTCGGATTATTTTTCTCGGTGTTGATGGTGGGATTTGCAATGGCGGCAATTCTTTACGATACATCTAAGATTATGTATCAATATACCAAAGACCAATATGTGGCAGCGTCTCTGGAGCTATTTGCTTCGGTAGCATTGCTGTTTTGGTATGTCATCCGCATTTTAATGTCGTTATCTCGCCGTTAAATTAAGCCAGGGAATAAGCATTAGAGCGCAAGGGTAAAGGATAAGGCGTGAAGGTGATAAACACCCCTATCCTGTATGCCCTATTCCCTAACTTCCTGAAGTCTGATTTTCCGCGCTTGTGGCAATTCCCACCAACTTAAATGTGGTAATTCGTGATGCTCTTCATGATAGCCAAAGTGATAACAACTAATAAACGACCAAAACTCAGAAAAAGGCGTGCTGGTAGCACGACAATCATTTACATAGCCATCGCTAGGTTCGCGGTGGGGTAAAAATGTCCCAAATAAAAATAATTGGAACGAACTAGCTACAGAGGGGAACACCCAAAACCAAGCGAGATTACCTTCGGGAACGCCTAATAATTGATGCACTACGTGAAATGTAGAAATTAGTAGCCCCAACCGCAGCCAACTCCAGTAGTTTTGCATAAAGTTGAAGTACCAGCCAAAAAAATTTTGATGCTTGCCGTTATGGAAGTCCGGATCGCCTACCCGCGCTGGTAAATCGTGGTGGAGGTTGTGCATCTGACGCATTTTGGTAAATGGAAACATTGCATAGACAAATAATACAAACCACCCGATCGCATCATTGAGCTTGGGATTTGTAGGTGCGATCGATCCATGCATGGCATCGTGCGCCGTCACAAACAGTCCTACGTACAAAAACATCTGCACGGCAAAGCCGCCACATTTCGCCCACAGAGGCATGTTTGCCAAGTCTGCGCTCAATAAGAGCACCGTACTCGTCGCCCAAATTCCAATTAAGGACAGTGCCACCCAAAGTCCTCGATTTGTCATAGATCTCACGATGTGTTATCCCGATCGCCCGATAAGTTAAGTAATTCTTAACTTATCGTAACGTTTCTCGACAGAGTAAGGAGTGAGGAGTAATAAGTAAGGAGAATTTTGGATTAAAAATGTATCTAGTCCCCAGTCTCCCAGTCCCCCCGTCTCCCATCGCCTAAAAAAGATCGTCACTAAATATTAAAAAAAAGTATCAAACTTAACCAAACCCTAATTTTCGATAGATAATCTAGGTATCATCAAGATAAGTAAAGTTTATCGGTAGTATAACGGGGATCGTAGTAATGGCAGATCGAGCGAGTTGGAGCCAAGCACAAGAAATAGCGATATATCATCCAGGTCAAAAAGTTCAAATCAAGCACCGTCCGGGAGTTGTAGACACGGTGATTGCTTACGATCCCATGATGGTACCGCCGATCGTACTGGCGATCGATCCCCAGCCTCGCTACCCAGAAGAACTCACTTTGGTCGATCGACCTGCTAAAATGTTCGATTGGCTCAATCCTTGGGCTAGAAATCCCAGCGGTGTTGTGGCGATGAGTCACCAGTAAAATGTGAAAATAAAGTTGGTAGTTGCCGATCGCATCAACGGCAGCGATCGCACATTAACAGACAATTGCGAATTGTAACGCGGCGGTCGCACATGAGGACAGTTTTCTGCGATACTGATAAACCGATAAAAGAATATATTGTTGGGACGATCTCATGCGGGATGCTGTAACAAATCTCATTAAAACTTACGATATAACAGGCCGTTATTTAGACCGTAACGCCATCGATCGCCTCAAATCATACTTTGATACTGGTGCGGCGAGAATTGCTGCTGCTGGGGTAATTAATGCCAATGCAGCCGCAATTGTCAAAGCAGCAAGTTTGAAATTATTTGACGAACTTCCAGAATTAATCCGTCCGGGGGGTAATGCTTACACCACCAGACGTTATGCTGCTTGTTT
This sequence comes from Chamaesiphon sp. GL140_3_metabinner_50, assembly GCF_025361915.1. Taxonomy (GTDB): domain Bacteria; phylum Cyanobacteriota; class Cyanobacteriia; order Cyanobacteriales; family Chamaesiphonaceae; genus Chamaesiphon. The sequence continues at coordinate 3,757 of NZ_JANYJC010000184.1, read as the reverse complement.
GCGGGATATGGATTATTATCTGCGGTATGCTAGTTACGCGATTGTAGCTGGAGATACGAATGTCTTAGACGAGCGAGTGCTGCAAGGTTTACGGGAGACTTATAATTCATTAGGTACTCCGATCGCACCTACAGTTCGCGGTATCCAAATTATTAAGGATCTAGTCAAAGATCGATTAGCAGCGACGGGTGTTACCGATACTAGCTGTGTCGATGCACCATTCGACCACATGACACGCGAGATTAGCGAACGAGATATTTAGATTATTATCTCGCCATTCTACTCAATTCATCAAAAAGCGATCGCCACTCAGTGCTAGTTTCAGCAGGGGTGGCGATCGCTTTTTAGTTATCGATGTGAATCGATGTATCTAACTTTGTTTGGCTCTTTTAGAAAAGACCGAGGTAAAATCGCCTCGGTCGATTTTTTCTAAGCGACTGGCTCTGGAGCCACAGCGGTTAAACTATCTAAAGACAGCGGAATCAAATCGCAGGTACTAGTCAAACCCAATAACATTTGTTCGTTGGGGTTGATGATTTTACCAGTAATACCACAGCGTTCTTCCGCATTTGCAGTTGCAGCAACGGTAGCGCGGATATCTTCAGATGTGAACCGATGGCGATAATCGCCGGATTTCTGTTGGACGTATTTCCACAGCACCTCGCGGATTAGGGCTTGATATCCTTGATGGCCAGAAATCTCTTTCAGCCGTTCTTTTAGCTCGCGCTCCAGGCGAATGCTAGTTACCTCCATTTCGGTGGTGGGTGTCCGCTTTAATGTATGCATTATTTAAGTTGCTCCGAGAAATCGGTCTAGACAGGGTGGTGTATTTAGTGTAGTGTTTTTCGCGCTAAAAAGCAAACATTTCCTAAACTTTATTAATTATTCAGTAAGTAGGTACATTTGTCATATTTTTGGAAGTCGATAGTTACGGAATTTATAGATCGGCAGGTGTATTTGAGATTAAGTTCGGTTATTTGGGTTCGTACTACTACTAATGACAATTATAACAAATTCGGTCTGATAAAATGGCGGGTAAGCTAGTGACAGGGCAAATAATTATCATCCCTTGAAGCAAAAATTTCTCATTTAAGCAAACGATCGGAGCGCACCCTCACAATTTCCTCACAAGTTTTATTTAAACTACGGCGATACGCTAGTAACCCAACTCTGTCGATCTGAGCCTATGTTGAAATTGATTTATACTGAAGCGGCACCACATTTTGAACTACTAACGTCTAATCTCGAAGATTGGGTCGAACAAAGGCTCAGATTTGCCACATCTATGGGGGAAGAAATTTTTGTCAGTGCGGAAACAGCCAGCTTCTTATTACCAGAAGTGGTGTGTGAAGCCACAGCACTTAATTTTTATTTCGATCGCGAAAACGTGACAACAGTAACAGCAAGTAAATGCGATCTCGACAGGGTAGAAATCGAGCTGGATGGCTACTGGCTCTCCGATCGGGAGTATAGTGCCGAAGGAATCTTCATTACCAGACTACCCGATCGGGTAGAATCTTACCTGTGGCAACTATGGCATAACGCAGAGCGTCAATCGGTTGCCAGCGATGGTGCAATCGGTTAAACCAATTCACTACGACCCCATGTTAGTTTAAGATCGTTAGTAAGTTTTGCTATCGATCTTTATTTTGACTTGAAAAAACAACGCCTGGATGTACTATTAGTAGAACGCAATTTGTGTGACTCTCGTCAGTTGGCACAACGCTGGATTCAAGCAGGAGAAGTGCGCGTCAATGGTGAGGTAGTAGATAAAGCTGGTACGGCAATTTTACTCACGGCTACGGTAGAAGTTAAAGCCAGGGCGAGATTTGTCTCTCGTGGCGGTGAAAAATTAGCCAAAGCTTTAGATGTATTTGAGATTGTCACTCACGATCGAATTTGTCTCGATGGGGGGATATCTACAGGCGGCTTTACCGACTGTCTGCTCCAGGCTGGTGCCAAACAAATTTATGGGATCGATGTCGGCTACGGGCAAGTAGACTGGAAAATTCGGACAGACGATCGGGTAATATTGCGAGAACGCACCAATATTCGCCATTTGACACCTACCGAGCTTTATGGCGAACCGATCGAGGGCAATTATTCAGTCAGATTACCAGATTTAGCCGTCGTCGATGTTTCCTTTATTTCCCTGATTAAAATTTTACCTGCCTTAAAGCTGCTACTGGCACCGCCACAAGAACTCGTATTGCTAGTTAAACCGCAATTTGAGGTGGGTAAAAGTGCGATCGGTAAAAATGGAGTAGTCCGAGATTTAACAGCCCAAGCCGGGGCAATTTCGGGGGTATTAGCCGCCGCAATAGAATTAGGTTGGGAATATCGCGGTTTAACTTGGTCGCCATTAGTCGGCCCCGCCGGAAATATTGAGTATTTATTGTGGTTAAATACAAATGGTGATGAACCAGTCACCACACCCGATTTAGCCGAAATTCGATCGCTAACGCAAGCTGCGTATCAGGCGTTGGTTTAGATTTTAGGTTTTAGGTTTTAGGCTTTAGGTTGTAGGCTTTGGAACTGCGTCCTAGGTTTTAAATGTACTTCTTACTTCTTACTCCTTACTCCTTACTCTCCCAGTTCCCCCACTCCCCGATTATGGCACTCCAACTCCGCGTCTACGTTCCCCCACATCCATTAATTCAGCACTGGTTGGGGATGGCGAGAAATGTCGAAACTTCGCCGAAAATTATGCGCCAAACTTTGGCAGAATTAGGAAAATGGTTGGCATACGAAGCAATTAGAGAATGGTTACCGACGATTGAAATCGCGATTCCCACGCCGATGGCAGAGGCTACAGCCACTTTCGTCCATCCGCAGACTAAACTAGCGATCGTGCCCATTCTCAGAGCGGGATTGACATTAGTAGAGGGAATTCAATCCGTATTACCGCTAGAGTCGGCAATTTACCATCTAGGATTAGTCCGGAATGAAGAGACATTACTCCCAAGTTGCTATTTAAATAAATTACCCGATCGTTTCGACCCCGAAACGCGAATTATTATCGCCGAGCCAATGTTGGCAACTGGTGGGACGATAATGCACGCAATGGGAGAATTAACCCAAAGAGGGATCGATCCGGCTTTCGTGCGGATTATTTCAATTATCGCCGCACCGCCAGCCTTACAAAAGTTGAGTGAAGTTTATCCGACTTTAAGTATCTACGCCGCCACGATCGACGAACATGTAAATGAAGATGGTTTTATCGTCCCAGGTTTAGGCGATATTGGCGATCGATCTTTCGGCACCTAGATTAGGTATTAGGTATTAGGTATTAGGTTTTAGGCTTTAGGCTTTAGGCTTTAGGCAAGATAACTTTTTGGAGGTAGGATGCCTTAAATACACAAATACAATTGCGTGCCAAAAACCCAACACCTAACACCCAACACCTAACACCTAACACCTAACACCTAACACCTAATTGCACTACCGACGTTTTGGCAAAACTAATCTTTCAATCTCCGCATTTTCCCTAGGAACGATGCGATGTTTAGCCGATCCGGAAACAGCTTACCAAACCGTGCGTAAAGCTGTAGAAATGGGTATTAACCATTTAGAAACAGCCAGAGGCTACGGACAAAGCGAGACATATTTGGGACTGGCACTCCAGCGTGAGTTAACTGTCGATCGATCGCAGTTGTATATTACAACCAAACTATCGCCCACACCCGATCGAGCATTAATGGCGCAGTGGATTGATGAATCTTTAGCACGGTTGCAAGTAGATTATATCGACTGTCTG
>NZ_JANYJC010000154.1 GCF_025361915.1 Chamaesiphon sp. GL140_3_metabinner_50 | reverse complement strand
GCATAAAGCAACCAGCGATCGCCACAATCTAACCGATTTTTAACAGTACATTCTAAATAAGAAAGAGCTTCATTAAGCACGATACAACCATTCTCAGCAAGTGATGTTTCTAGACCTGCAAATCGATCGGTATCGAGAGCTGGTGGCTTGAGAAAGTAACTGCGGAGATTTCGACCTTCTTTGAGAATATTGACCACGAATTTCTCACCGGGATTAGCCAAACATTCTAAGTCGCGATCTTTGGCGATTGCAATTGTAATTGCTGGGGGACTGAATCCAGCTTGCGATACTCGCGATGAGAGCAAGCCGACGGGTTTACTGCCGTTATTGGCGGTAATAACGCACAGAGAGCCAGTTACACGCCCGATCGCTTGTCCGGTACGATCGGTTTGTCCGTCTACACTTACCTGTCTGGGAGCGCGGACTTTTTTGGCTTTATTTAGCACCTTGGCAAATTCTACCCCGGCGGCTTCGCATTGTTCGATCGTCTCTTCCGTGGGGGCAAACTTGACACGAATTGGTTCAAAGCCTTGGGAATAGCCGACATCTTGCAATTTATCAGCAATGAGATCGACAGCTTCGCCGCTCCAACCGTAGGAACCGAAGACCCCCACTACTTTAGCCCGATCGGCGGTAGAAAGGACGATGCCGAGGGCGGTTTGGATTTGGGTGGGGGGGTGTCCGGCGATCGTCGGAGAGCCGATCACAAAGCCGTCGCAGGCTTGCACGGCGCGGGTGACTTCTTCGGGGGCGGTGAATTCACAATCGATCGATCTGACGGCGACACCCGATTGAGTGATGCCTTTTTCGATCGCACGGGCGAGGGTGGCGGTATTGCCGTAGGCGGAGGTATATAAGAGCGCGACGTTGAGATCTTTTTTCTGCTGTTGCTCGCACCAGCTCTGGTAATCGAGGGTCAGAACGCTGCGGCTGTGGCGGACGATCGAGCCGTGAGTGGGTGCATAAATGCGGGCGTGTAGTCCGGAGAGTTTTGTCAAGATCGCGTCTACCTGGGGTGCCTGGGCGGCGTAGAGGCAATCGAAATAATATTTGCGATCTTCAGAAAGGGTTTTCCAATGTTCGTCAAAAACGGCATCATCGCAAACGTGGGAGCCGAAGAGTTTATCTGTGTAGAGAATTCCGGTGGCGCGATCTAATGTACACAGCGCATCGGGGTGGCGGGGAGTGGGGACGAACCGGAATTGGAGGATGTGTCCGTTACCTAAGTCGAGGGTTTCTTCATCGCGAACGACGTGGACTTTGAGGGTTTGGTTGGTGCCAAACTCGATCCCCAAATCGTCGGCTTCGTCTTCGCGGGGGGTGGGCAGATCGAAGGATTGGTTGGCAAGTACCGAGCGCAGGGTATTTACGCCCGGTTTGGAGCAGATAATTGTGGCGTAGGGAGCGGCTGCTAGTAATCGTTTGAGGGTAGCGATCCGGTTGGGGTTGACGTGGCTGAGGATGATGTAGTTGAGGCGTTGGTAATAGGCATGTTGTCCGAGTTCTTCGAGGAAGATGTCGGTGAAGGATTCGCCAGGAGGATCGATGAGGGCGGTGGATTCGCCTTCAATCAGGTAGGAGTTGGCGGTGGTGCCTTTTTGACGGGCGTATTCAATTTCAAATTTGAGGCGTTCCCAGGTGCGGGAGCGAAGGACGGTGGTATTGGGGGCGATCTCGGCGATTTGGACATCGCGGGGTTTGGTGGGTGTCATGGGTTTTAGTGTGAGGGGGGCAGCGAATTTTTGACAAATTTGTGTTCGTTGACGCGATTATTCAGATGCCGATCGGCTAGAATGCGGGAAATAGAGATCGCGGATGTTAGGTTTGGAGACCGATCGAATTTGGTATTTTACTAAGTATAGCGGCACGACATAAATGCCACAGCAATAGGATCGCACTTACCCAAACAGCCTTTTTGCCGATACATTTTTCAGGTCGATTCCAGCACAAAGAGAATCGATAGTCATTAACTACTGGAGTAAATAGCTACCATGTCACCCACAGCCCAGAATCCTCTGTTTACAATCGAGCAAGAATACGGACAAAGTATCTGGATGGATAATTTGAGCCGAGATCTGCTGACATCGGGCGAGTTAGCGCAACTAATCGAAACTCGCGGCGTATTGGGGATCACCTCTAACCCCGCGATTTTTGAAAAAGCAATCGTCGGTAACGCCATTTATGACGACGAAATTGCAGCGGGTACAAAATCAGGTAAATCTCTCAATGAGATCTACGAATCATTAATCTTTAATGATATCCGAACTGCCTGCGATATCTTGCTCCCCGTTTACCAAAAAACCAACGGGATCGATGGCTACGTCAGTATCGAAGTCCCTCCCACCATCGCCGCCGATACCGCCAGCACCATTACCGAAGCGCGCCGCTATCACCAAGAAATCGATCGTCCGAATGTGATGATTAAAATTCCCGGCACCCCCGAAGGCTTACCCGCCGTCGAACAGATGATAAGTGAGGGCATTAGTATCAACGTTACCCTGTTATTCTCCGTTGCCAGCTATGTCGAAGCCGCCTGGGCATACATTCGCGGCTTAGAAACCCGTGCCGCCAAAGGCGAAGATATCAGTAATATCTCTTGCGTTGCCAGCTTCTTCCTGAGCCGGATCGACATCAATATCGATGGTAAACTAGACAAACTGCTCAAAAACCCCGCCGATCCCACCAAAACCGAAAAAATTTCTGCCCTCAAAGGCAAAATCGCGATCGCCAATGCTAAAGTAGCTTATCAAGAATACCTGAAAATTATCGCGCTCGATCGCTGGCAACAGCTAGCCGCCAAAGGTGCCCGCGTTCAACGTCTACTGTGGGCGAGTACTGGTACTAAAGATCCCAGCTATAGCGATGTCATGTACGTCGATGGATTAGTCGGGAACGATACCGTCAACACTTTACCACCAGGCACGATCGAAGCCTGCGCCGACCATTGCGATCCTGCCAGTCGGATCGAAGCTGGCGTAGATGAAGCTTACCGCCTCATCGCCAGCCTCAAAGATCCCGACATCAACATCGATCTCGATAGCGTCATGGGCGAACTCCTCATCGATGGGATCGACAAATTCATCAAACCCTTCGACTCATTGATGAAATCTCTTGATGGTAAGGTTAAAGCTTTGACACCTGCATAATTTCACAAAAAATCTAACTCTGAACTATGATTTTTCAGATGATGTGGATAGACTGCGATTGCCATCAGTAGCCCATCATAGTTAATCATTCTCATCATAGTTCAGACGACACCACCACATTAGCAATAAATGATCGATTTACTAGAAAACCCGTTCCGGATCGGCTTACGACAAGAACGAGTCCCAGAACCGCAAATCCTCACCATCTTCGGCGCATCCGGCGATCTGACACATCGCAAACTGATCCCCGCATTGTACCAGATGCGACTCGATCGCAGGCTGCCACCAGAAATCACCATCGTCGGCGTAGCCCGCCGCGACTGGAGCCACGAGTACTTCCGCGAACACTCCAAACAGGGCATCGAAGAATTCGGTAACGGCATTCAAGACGAAGCCGCCTGGGAAGAATTTGCCAAAGGCTTATATTATTGCCCCGGCGACATCGACAAACCCGAAAGCTATCTCAAGCTCAAAACCCTCCTGGACAAACTCGACACCGAACGCCGCACGATGGGCAATCGCGTCTTTTATCTTTCTGTCGCCCCCAACTTCTTCCCCGAAGCTATCAAACAGTTAGGTAGTGCGGGGATGTTAAATGATGCCCAAAAACATCGCCTCGTGATCGAAAAACCCTTCGGGCGCGATCTTAGTTCCGCCAGAGTGTTAAATCGCGTCGTTAGAGAACATTGTCAAGAGCAACAAGTTTACCGGATCGACCACTATCTAGGCAAAGAAACCGTCCAAAACTTGATGGTGTTACGATTTGCCAATGCGATTTTTGAACCCCTCTGGAATCGCAATTATATCGATAACATCCAAATTACCGTCGCCGAAACCGTCGGTGTCGAAGATCGGGCTGGTTACTACGAATCGGCTGGCGCATTGCGCGATATGCTCCAAAACCACCTGATGCAGGTATTTTGCCTGACAGCGATGGAACCGCCCAACGCCCTCGATGCTGACTCGATTCGCACCGAAAAAGTCAAAGTTCTCGAAGCTACTCGCCTAGCAGATGTGCATAATCTTAGTCGATCGGCAATTCGGGGACAATACAAACCAGGTTGGATGAAAGGCGAACCAATCCCTGGTTATCGTGAAGAGCCAGGAGTCGCTCCCGGCTCTGTCAATCCTTGCTTTGTCGCCATGAAATTTATGGTAGACAACTGGCGGTGGAAAGACGTACCGTTTTATCTGCGGACTGGTAAACGATTGCCTAAAAAAGTTTCCGAAATTACCGTGCAATTTAAGCCCGTACCCTGGTTGATTTTTCAATCGGCATCCCGTCAAGCAAATCCCAATCTGCTGACAATTCAGATTTATCCCAATGAGGGGATCTCGCTCCAGTTTGAAGCCAAAATGCCTGGAGCCGAGTTACGCACCCGCACGGAAAATATGGACTTCAACTATCAAGAAGCTTTTGGCGTAAAATCTTCCGACGCTTATGACAGGCTATTAATTGATTGTATGTTAGGCGACCAAACTTTATTCACCCGATCGGATGAAGTCGAAGAAGCATGGCGAATTGTGACTCCCGCATTGTCTGACTGGGAAGCAAACACCGATCCCAACTCAATTCCGCTGTATGAAGCAGGTACCTGGGGGCCTCTAGCTGCCGAAGATCTAATCAATGACGATGGCCGGAAGTGGCATCGCTCGTAGGGGATAGGGGATAGGGGATAGTAAACATGCAGAAATACTTATATCTCTAACCCCAGCCGCTGAGATCGCTACTACCCTATCCCCTATCCTCTCTACTCTCTATCCTCCCTATTCCCTATTTCCTATCCTCTATTACCTATCCCCTAGATGAGTACTCAATCCGCTCCAGTTGTATCGCTTCGTGCGCCCAAGGATGTTTCGGTGACAGACATCGAACATGAATTAAATCAGATCTGGAAAGACTATCAGCCAGATAATCTAGCTCAAGATGCGATCGTGGCAACTCAGGCAAGTACCTTTACATTTATTGTTTACGAGCCAGAACCAACCCAACATATGTTAGCAGTGTTGGGCTTCTATAGTGGGCCGATCGATGGTATTTTTGGGCCAGCACAAGTCAAAGGGATCAAAGCTGCTCAGGAAAGTTATCAACTACCCATAACTGGTAAACTCGATCGCCAGACGATGGACAAAATCCAGGCTGCTTATCACGAGCGGATTACTACCACTCACGATACCCACGCCCTCGCCGTCGAAAAAGATGTAGACCGTCGGGGCTATGTAGTTACAGATGCGATCGCTAATACCAATCCCCGGCGGATAATTACGATCTGTCCGAGCGCAGGTGAAAATCCCGATGTCGGCGCGCAGGTATCGGTTTATTGCCCCATGAAGAAGCAATATCTCCATTCCCTCGTCTGTAGCGAATATATTACCTTGCGGGGCACTCCAGACGCATTAGAGCGCAATAGCAAGAGTATTGCCAACCTCGCTGTTTCCGATTTACCGCGCTTCTTATGGTGGAAAGACACCCCCGCACCAACTAAGCCGCTATTTAAACAATTAGCGCATCAAGCCCATTCCGTCATTTTCGACTCCGCCGAATTCACCACCAGCGAAGCCGACTTAACCCAAATCTGTCAGATTTTAGCTGAAGGAATGCCCGTCATCGATCTCAACTGGCGCAGGATCGCTGGCTGGCAAGAACTCACCGCCGAAGCCTTCGATCCCCCAGCTAGACGTAAGGATATCACCGAGATCGATCGAGTAGATATCAATTATGAACAAGGTAATCCCGCTCAAGCCTTAATGTTCCTCGGTTGGCTCTCCAGTCGCCTCCAATGGCAACCCACCAGCTATACCCATTCCGGCGGCGACTACGACCTCCGCGAAATCGATTTTGTTGCCCCTAATGGACGCAAAATTCATACCGAACTCGCGGGAATGCCCACCGCTGATTCCGGCGAAATCCCCGGAGACATCATGGGTGTGCGCCTGACTTCTACCAATCCTAAAGCCAACTGTAGCACCGTCCTCTGTTCCGAGGTTGCTGGCTGTATGCAGATGGAAACCAAAGGCGGAACCCAAACCGCACGAGTAGAAGAAGTTACTTCCCTCGCCGAGCGCAGTGCTGAAGATTTACTCGCCGAGTATCTTCAACGCTGGGGTCGCGATTTACTATATGAAGAAAGTATGACCGTAGTCGCTCAAATTTTGAGTAAAGTGGGCTAAGTTTGCGATCTCCGATTATTGTTGTCACCATTTCGCTATGTGTCCGACTTCTTTAAGAAGTCGGACACATGCTTTCACTAAGATTTGTGTCCCTAATTTGTATGGATGATTTGAAATTTGATACTCAGCAATTATCTGTTGTAGCTAATTTTTTATGTATTAAAGAAGCAGAGAATTTTCTTACTAGTTTTGAGCGAAATTTCTTACTTGCCTCAATTTGTAGCAGAACATTTAGATCTTACCCTAAGTTTAAGTATGCTTACTGGTTTGATTGGGTTTTGATAGTTGAAGATATAAATGCTGCCAGGAATGAAATTAAAAATTATTTCGGATCTGGCTGGATCGAGAGCGGCGATGATGAGATCTGGAATGCAGAAAATAAACAGGAGTTTTTGGTTCCCTTTTGGGCTAAGTTGTCAGCACCGAATTTTATGAGTATTGAAGAAGCTCTTCATTTAAATCCAGAACCTCAAAGGGGAGAAGAAGGAGCCTTTGTTAGTATTTCTACACAAGGCAAAGTTACAGGTGTCTACCCAATAATTTAAAAAGGTAAAGTTTTTTAGAGTGGGCAAATTTTTACAAAATGATCTCATTAAAACACTAATCTTTTGCCCACCAGTTCTACAGATTGACAATTCTATCGATTATATTCTGTCTATGATACGCGATCGAATACTATGTCTGGAACTATGATTTATCTGATTAAGAGATAGACTATGATTCACCGCTATAAATAATCATAGTCCATCCTAAAATCATTCTAATCATAGTTCCAGACATATCGATAGATTCAATAGTAAAAAAATTGAAATTTGGGTTAGGATCGATTGAATGTTGTTTCGAGTTAAAGTGATTGAATCGATTAATCTAGATTAATAAGTAGCTACTGTTTCTAAAAAGCTTAGTTGTGTTGCATTTGGAATAATTTCTACAGATTCTCCATGCAGCAACTTCTCATACAATAAATTCAAACTATCTTCATCTACATTTTCATCCATAAATCGAAAAGAAGATGCAGCAATATATTGAATTTCTTTTTCAAAAGCCAACCAATTACGCCCTTCTGATTCGGCAACAAATCCAGTAGTATTAGAGCCAGAAAATATATCCACAACCAGATCGCCTGGATCTGTTAAAAATCGAATAAAAAACTCTGGAAGTTTACTGGGAAAGCGAGCTGGATGTGCTTTTATTCCCAAAGATTTACACCCTCTTAAATATTGCCCATTAGAATCAGAGTTAGCTATCTGCAATAGATTTGAAGGAATTGCACCGCCATTATCAATTGAAAATGCTTTGCCGATATCATGTCCAGAGGGTCGTTTTTTGGGATCGTAAAACTTATCTGGATCTTTAAGCAGTTTTTTCATTCTCGGACTGTATGGTGTTAGAACTTTGCTCACATCTGCTTTCGGAAATTCTGACTTGCTAAACCACCAAACTGTATTTACTGAATCCTTTGCTCTGATCTTTCTTTTGTTAACCCATTCAATCGGACTAGGCAATTTTGAAGGATTGAACCAATAAAAATCTTCTGCTAAGAAGAAGCCAATCTCATCGCACAAGTAGATTGGTACTCTAAAATTATAAAGACTCCTGACTGGTTTCCCTTTTTCATAAGCACCACCTAAATCGAGAACGAAACTACCATCGGGCTTTAGTTTTTGATATACTAATTTCGCAAATTCAGCTAGCCATCTAACATAGTCAGCAGCATCCTTATTTCCATACTCTTTTTCTCTTTGTAACGCAAAAGGAGGACTAGTCAAAACTAAATTGATGCTTTCATCTGGTACCCGATCTAATAACTCTAGCGAATCGCCACAAAATGCCGCCCCTAGATTGGTCGTATACGCTGGCGGATGAGTAAATCTATCGATATTGACTGGAACATGAATCTGGGCTAAAGGCATGGCTTTTTCAAATGCTACTTATAGTCTGTAGACCTATAGTCATCAACTAGTTGATTATAAACGTGATGTCAATCGATCGAAACTGTGGTGTCTGATGCTCGGAAAATCTTTGCGTCTAGGTTACGACAAATCCGTCA
>NZ_JANYJC010000148.1 GCF_025361915.1 Chamaesiphon sp. GL140_3_metabinner_50 | reverse complement strand
AATTAGTCTGCTATGGCATGACAATCGCTAGCTGGTATCTCGTGTTTAGCAACTCCGAGCGGGTGCAATCGACAGAATTACCAGCGGCTACTCAAGACGAGCGGAGCATCGATGTGCCGCATAGTCCATTACCCCACCCCAGCCCTCCCCTTATAAAGGGGAGGGAGCAGGAAAGCCCCCCCTTTATAAGGGGGGGTTGGGGGGGTAAATCAACCTCAACCGAAGCTAGTTTTTACCCATCGGTATGCACTAGCCCTAATTCAGGAGTAGACAACAAAGAGTGCGCTCGTCTCACGACTCAAATCGCCCAAGTCACGACACCAATTCCGCCAATCGGGATTCCGACACTATCACTACCCATTACCCTCCCCGCCTTACTCCTGCCCAGTAGCTCAATTTTCCCGATTAATTCCATCCTGACACCAGAACTAATTCTTGCGCCCAATAATACCCCCGCAGTACCTTCAACCAATGCGCCGACAGCACCAACTAGAGATCCGCGCTTTATTATCGCCCCACAGGTACTAGATCCTAACGCTGTCGATCCGTTTTCTACTCAATTTATCCTTAATGGTAATCGAGTTTCGCACCTGACTTCGACAGTAGCAGTTGCCGGATTTGAGACGGGGAATTTTCGCAATACCGATTTAAGTTTCGATGTATATAAGCTAATTGGAGCTAAAAGTATTCAAAGCGTCACCGCCGATCGGGTAGTTCGCGTCAATAGTCAGGTAGAATCGACAGGGATTCGGAGTGTCATTCAAAACCAGAATATTGCTGTCTCTGTCGCCCAGCCGCAAACTTTACTAGGATTTCGCCAACAAATTAGTCTCGATGGTAACTGTTTGGATGGTTCCGGGCGAATTTGTACCTATTTACCGGGGATTAAAATTGATGAGAGCGTACTCGATCCTCAGAAATTACAGCCGAAAAGTGTCAATATTACCTCCCAATTTGGCGATGTAATTTCGCCTGCATCCCTAGCCGCAATTCGGGAACCAGGATTTCAAGGCGGTGCGAATGGACAAAATTTTGGCATCGATTTAAATCTTCCCGCTGTCGGCTTAGTCGAACCACCGCCAGGTTCGCCACTCCCAGTTTTAACTGGAGAACGCCACGAAACGTATAGATCTGAGGTGGCGGTACATTATGCCCGGATGAATAAGAACTTTGCGACAAATGGGAAAGAATCGACATTAGGACGCACGATTCGATCGCTCAATTATGTTAACGGCGATCGCAATCAATTAGCAAATGCCTTGACTAATGCGATCGGTCAAATTCTACCAGAATTTCAACCCAGCATCGCTCCTGGCGAAACAGGCGCGCGAGTTGTCGTCAATCCCAACCTATTTCGAGCCGCAAATGCCCTCCGCCTGCCCGATAATAGCCTGACGGTGTATCAGTCGGGTACTGGCTCTGCGCCTAGTTTTGGTAAAGATCCTAGAGTTCCCCCCGGAGCCAGCCATCAGGCACTCTGGGTAGGCATGTCTCCTGTCGTCGAGCGAGAATTTACGCGCGATTATCGGTACATTACCCTCCGCGAACCCCGCGTGGTGGCTAGTGGTGGCGGCGAAGGTGGGAATATCCCCATCGAAGTCAGTCTCAATAATTTCGGGTTTAATTCTGGCGGCTTGCAAAACGCTTACGGGCAAGGCTACGTTACCGTATTTAATCGCGATGTTTCGAGAGTAGATACCGAGACGATTCGCCAGCGCACCGATTATTATCCGCACATTAGCTTTACAGGCGCGAATCTGACTGAAAATAGCCTCTGGCGATATTATACTGGTGCGATCGTCAATGCAGGTTTTGAGCCGAAAACTACCTCTAATCTTAAAGCTTATATCGGTACCGATTATGCGATCGTCAATCCGGTGGGCTTGAGTTTTAACGTCGGCGGCATCGGCTATCTCAATCCCGATCCTGAATATTACAGTCAATTATTTGCCAATGCAACTCAATCGATTCCACTCGGATCCGATCCGCGTAATAGTCTCGTTTTAGGATTTAATGCTAACTATATCGTCGATGGCGCAATTACAATCCAATCGCTCCCCATCCGCTCCGCTCAAAGCTTTATCAATGCCGGAATCTCTCTCAATCTTGGCGATGTTTCCATCGGCGGCACGCAATTTTTTGGTAATATATTATCAGAATCTGTCGATAATAAAACCGTATTTAATATCGGCTGGAAAGTTACCGACAGACTTAAACTCGGCGGATTTATCAGCGCATTCGATCGCAATATATCAACCAATCCCTTCGGCGCAAATCTCAGCTACGATCTCGACCCCGATTCAAATTCAGCCATTTATTTAGGCTGGAACGCAGCAGAAATCGACTTCCGCCGCACCCTCGGCTCGACGGCAAATGTTTATAAAGATAATACCATTAGCGTCTCGATTCGCTATGGATTTTAGATCGTCATGACTACGGTGTATGCACAAGTCGGCTAGACTTCGTTTAAGATGTATTCTTCAGCTATCAGCTTCAGTCTATCTCCCTCTAATATTAATCTATCGATCGCATCTTTAATCTCCAGATATGGTTGGCGTGCGTCTATTTTCTCTCGTTCAATCTGCCGTCGTGTTTCCGATCTAACCGTACCCGCCCATTTACGTTTACCAAAAATATCTAAACCAACAGATATGACACTATCAGCATGAGATTGATTAGCGTTTTGATTGATAGTCCGAATGACAGCATTGATTTCTTTCTTAATAATTCGGAGTTGCTTTTGGGATAGATTGATTTGTTTAACTTGTAGCTTGACAGATTTAGGATTATCTAACACTAAGGTAATTTGACTGTTGATTTCTTGAATTCTCTGAATATCCATAGCTTAAATCATCCTTACTCGTTGTAAATCTTCCATCGCGCCTTGATAATCGCCTATTGCCGATCGAGCCGTACTTCTTCTGTTGTATGCTTCGGCATTATTAGGATCTATTTTTAGTGCAATTGTATAAGATTCGATCGCTCCTTTGTAATCACCTGATTCTGAAAGCTTATTTCCTAATAATATGTAACTTTTTATACTGTCTTCTTTAGCTTGTACATCATAGCCAAGTTCATAAAAAACTTTTGCTCTTAGCAGGTACGCCCACAAATTTTTTGTGTCAAGTTTTACAACCTTATTATAGTCAGCAATTGCTCCTTGCTTCCTTCCTAAAATATATCGAGTCACTCCTCTTTTTAGAATGGCTAACTCACAATTAGGATCGATTTTCAAAGCTAATTCATAATTCGTAAGTGCAGCATGAGGATTTTGTTGTTGATGCTGGATATTTCCACGGTTTATCAGTATTAAAATAACAGCAGATAATAGCTTTTCATGTTCGTTAAATTGTTCTAAGTAGTTTTTAGCATATTCATTATTTAGCTCGATTGCACATGAAAAAGCCTCAGCAGCTTGATTTATTTTTTCCAAATAGATGCAACATAGCCCTTTATGCAGATGAGCATTTATATATTCTGAGTTTATACCGATAGCTTTCTTGAAGTTTATCAAAGCATGTTCATAATTCTCAAGAGATATTAAGTTTAGCCCTTTATTGTGATATGCATCTGCATTGAGAGGATTTATTTCAATAACTTGTTGAAAATCATTTATAGCTTTCTGGTAATTTTTACAGTCCATGTATGATAGTCCTCTATTCATATATGCTATTTGACAATCAGGTTTAACTATTAAGGCTAGATCGTAATCTTGAAATGCCTTGAAATAACATCCCAATTGAGCATAAACCCAACCACGATTTGTCAATGATTCAACATTTTTAGGATTTAGCCGTAAAGCTTGCGTGTAATCATCAATCGCGTCTTGATAGTAGCCTAATGGTATGTAAATCGAATAAGAACGAACAGTATAAGCATCGTAATAATCTGGATCGATATCAAGTGCTTTTTGAAGATTTATAAGTGCATCTTGATAATTTGATGATGCGATTTGCTCTACAGCTAAATTAAAAAAATATTTAGCATCTCGATCGTATTGATTAGAAGAGAGTGGCTTATCATGAGTACTGATTGTAGCTACAGAATTTTTCTTGGCTAATTGTAGACCTCTGCTAATTATGGGAGAAGAGTATCTTGTCATATATCGATCGCTAGAATCAGTATTATTTTGATAATTTTCGGAAGTCATATTTATATGCTCAGTTTAATTGTTCCTTAATTTCTTGTAGCTCTGCCTGAGCATGTCTAATCTGCTCATCAAGCTCTTGAGCCATATCAGCTAATAAATCTTGTCCCACCTCTTTAGCAGTATCAGATCGATATTTTAATTCATATAGTTCTGTTTCTTTAACTGCTTCAAATTCTTGTTTAATCGCACGTAATCGTTCTCGACATTGGGCGATTTTACGAATCACTCGGATTAATTCTGCTACAACTCCATCGCCTTTTACTGATTCAGGGCTGCTTTCCCAATTATGTAAAATCGCCTTGAGTGCTTCGATATCGCCCGCTTCATAGGCTTGATTGGCAGCTATCATCAATTCTTGGCGGCGGACTTTTTCAACCGGATCTGTGGTTAGATCTGGATGGATGCGTTTAGCGACTTCTCGATAGAGTTTTTTGAGATCTTCCGATGGGGTAAAATCTGTTGATGATTCCAGATATGCCATGTACTCAGCAATCTGTTCCTCGATGCGATCGAGTTCTGTATATCGAGTACCGATAATTTGCTGATATTCGCGATCGAAATTCTGTAACTCAGCGTGAAGGGTGGTTAAATCTAACTCTCCTTGCACTAATTCTGTTTCGAGTGTTGCTAGTTCCGCAGATTTACGCTGTAGCTCTTCATCTTCGGGGGTAACTTGTAAGATTAATTGGGTACTCATGGCAAAATTCTCATCTCTTCACCCGATCGCTATAAGATGTATCGAAGGACTGAGATTAGTATGCCCAAATTTTGGGACGTAGATTGCTATTATGTTAAATTTTTTTATCAATTAATTGTCAAACTGGCTAGCACAGATCCCCGACTTCTTAAAGAAGT
>NZ_JANYJC010000140.1 GCF_025361915.1 Chamaesiphon sp. GL140_3_metabinner_50 | reverse complement strand
TATTTAGTGGGTATGTCACTTCGGCTTTGCTCAGTGAGCGGAGCCGAACTGAGCGGAACCAATCTGGAGATCGTTAGTGCGATCGTCAAAAATTGAGGGTAGGGGTAATGTCTTGTCGGTGCTTGGTTGATTTTCACGGTCGGGAAACCCGCCCGAAAATCAATCCGCTTTTTTATTCGGGGGTTCCCCCCGAATAAAACCGCCGCTTCATGAATTACCCCTACCCTCAATTTTTGACCTCAATCCAAAATCCAAAATCCAAAATCCAAAATGGCATGACTCAACCACGCGAGAAACTGTCACACGGCAAAAATTCTCAGAGCCGATCGTCGTTATACTATTTTCAAATAATTATTCGATCGCGCTTATGAAAACTTGGCTGGCTACCTCTGGCATCATCGCACCATTAGTTATCGTTCTACCTGCGACGGCAATGTCGCCGACAGAGGTATCGAAAATTGCCAAAAGTGTGACTGTTTCGATTAAAACCCCCGCCGATCGCGGATCTGGCTCGATTATCGCCCGTACGGGTAATACTTATACCGTTTTAACCGCCGCTCATGTCGTCAAAAAAACCGATGAAAAGTACACGATCGAATTAAACGATGGTCAAAAGTATACTGTTAGCGAGCGACAATTAGCACCAAATGGCAATCTCGATTTAGCGATCGTTAAATTTCAAAGCAATCGCACTTATCCGATTGTTAAAATTGGGGATTCTAATAATGCGATCGAAGGCAGTCCGGCTTACGTATCTGGGTTTCCAGTGGCAACGGCGGCAATTACGCAGTCGGTTTATACCTTCAGCGATGGCAAAATTACCGCTAATAGCTCCCAACCTTTCGATAAGGGGTATTCGATCGTTTATAGCTGCAACACCTTACCAGGGATGAGCGGGGGGCCAGTTTTAAACGATCGCGGCGAACTAATTGCCATTCACGGTAGGGGCGATGTCAGAGAAAGCAACAAACCATCGGATATTAATGCCAATGTGTTGGTTAAAACTGGATTTAATTTGGGTATTCCCGTTAATTCCTTCCTGAAATTAGCCAGCCAAATGGGAGTACAACTGGGCGCAACCGCACCAGTAATTGCCACTCAACCGCGCACGACTACCGCCGACGATTTCTTTGTAACCGCTGCCACCAAATTTCGCCAAGGCGACTATCCCGGCGCGATTTCTGGGTTCGATAGCGCGATCGCTGCCAAGCCGAAATATACTGCTGCTTACATTGCCAGAGCAGAAGCAAATCTGTATCTAAGTAATGATACAGAGGTGGTTCGCGATGCCAATCTTGCTTTGAAATTAAATCCCAAATCCGCTGATGCTTATGCGCTCAGAGGCGTTGGCAGGACTACGCTCGGTGATTCCAAAGGAGCATTTGCCGATTTCGATCGGGCGATTGCGCTCAATCCCCGTAGTGCCCGCAGCTACCTTTATCGCGGCTATGTAGAGGTACAATATGCCGATCCAAATAAGGCAATCCAATCGATTAACCAAGCACTAGCAATCGATCCAAATCTTGGCGATGGTTATAGTGTGCGAGCAGTAGCTAAATATCTGATCGGCGATCCTCAAGGTGCTGACTCAGACTTCAACCGCGCCATTCAAATCAATGCCAATAGTTTCCTCGCTTACGCTTACCGAGGATTCATCCGAGTAAGTGCTGGCAACAAAGAAGCTGGATTTGCCGATTCCGCTAGAGCCATTGCCATCAGTCCCAAAAATCCGATCGGCTATGGTATGCGGGGAGTAGCTTATCTTTCTATCGGAGACTATGCGCGGGCGATCTCCGAATTCAACCGCGCCATCGAAATCAAGCCCAACGACGATCTGAATTACGCTCGTCGCGGTATTGCTTACATGCAACAGAAAAACTTTCAACAAGGTTTAGCTGATGTGGAAAAAGCACTCCAAATCAATCCTAACAGTGAAACTGGTTATCAAGGACGTGCCATTTACTATGTCAGCAAACAACAGTTCCAACGATCGCTTGCCGATGCCAATCGGGCAATCGCCCTTAATCCCGTATCTCCCGATTCACAACTACTCCGAGGCGTATCGTACATCGGATTGAAGAATCGCGATCGAGCTAAAACCGCACTCCAGCAAGCTGCCGAACTTTACCAAAAACGTGGCAATACTAAGGACTATCAAGAGGTGATGAAAATCTTGAACGCGATCTAGTCAGGGTGGGAACTCATCCTTTCAAACACCTAGCTGCCTCGATCCCCGACTGCTTCAAGAAGTCGGGAATCTTGTACCTCACCAACCGGAAAAGTGCTGTATTAGCGATCGAGATAACCGACCCTTGGGAGATCCGCGAACGGGCGCAAAATTGTTACAGTAAGTAAAGCAGCTTTATGTCGATCGCTAATTACCCTAACACTTATGACTTCAGTACCGCGTATCTGTATCCTCGGTGGGGGATTTGGTGGTTTGTATACCGCCCTGAGATTGAATCAACTAGCCTGGGAACCAGGGCAAAAGCCCGCAATTACCCTGATCGATCGTCAACCTAATTTTGTATTTACGCCCCTGCTTTACGAACTAATTACAGGCGAAATGCAGGGCTGGGAAATCGCCCCACCCTATGCCGAACTGTTAAAAGGGACAGATATTCGCTTCGTGCAGGGATCTGTCGATTGGGTCGATAAAGCCCAAAATTCAGTTACTTTAGAAGATGGTACCGAAATTGAGTTCGATCGATTGGTATTGGCTTTAGGTTGCGAAACTCCATCTGAGAGCGTGTCTGGAGTTAAAGAACATGCGATCGCCTTTCGATCGCTTCAGGATGCCTACAAACTCGATGAAAAGCTCCGGTTGCTCGAAACATCTTCAGCCGAACGGATTCGGATTGCGATCGTTGGAGCGGGCTATACGGGGGTAGAAGTCGCCTGTAAACTCGCCGACAGGCTCAAAGAACGCGGACGGATTCGCCTGATTCAATCGGGTGATAAAGTGCTACCTCGCGCCCCAGAATTTAATCGGAATGCCGCCCTCAAGGCTCTAGAACAGCGAGGTGTTTGGGTAGACCTAGAAACTAACGTTTCCGAGATTACTGCTGACTCGATCGGGCTAATTTACAAGGGTCAAACCGATCTAATTCCAGTCGAGATCGTGATGTGGACGGTGGGGAATCAGGTGAGTCCAGCCATCAGTCATTTTGGATTACCGTTAAATCCCCAGGGTAAAATTACGGTTGCCGAAACGTTGCAAGTCACTGAAAATCCTCACATCTTTGCACTAGGCGATGCTGCGGCAATTGTCGATGGCGCAGGTGAATTTATCCCGACTACCGCGCAAGTAGCTTTCCAACAGTCAGATTTTGTCGCGTGGAATGTTTGGTCGTCACTGACCGATCGACCGTTATTAGCATTCCGCTATACTAATCTCGGCGAAATGATGACTTTAGGCGATGATAATGCCGTGCTATCGGGGATGGGCATTCAGTTAGATGGCCCACTAGCCTATCTAGCCCGTCGCCTCGTCTATCTCTATCGCTTACCAACTCTAGAGCATCAGCTCAAAGTCGGTTTGAATTGGCTGACGCAGCCGTTGGTGAAATTGTTGAGTTAGAAGAGATGGGAGTTCGGAGATGGGAGATGGGCACAATCGAAGATCGATCCGAATACGTCCAACCCTACGTCGAAATATAGTCTGTGGATTATTGCTCAAGCAAAGATGTAAACCCCCATAAACAATCCGAATCTCCAATCTCCGATCCCTTAAAATCCGAATCTCCGAACTCCCATCTCCGCTCTCCCATCTTTTAAATTGTCATGCCATTCGGAATCGTAGCATTCTTGAGCACAACCACAATACCGCTGCGAATGTAGTAACCGAGATCTTCGCGTTGGGCTTCTTCGACGCTTTCTTTATTGATAATCATGACATCGGAGCCGATGCGGGCATTCTTATCGATAATGGCGCGGCGAATCGTGGTGTTTTCGCCGATACCCATCGGGACACCGCCAGTTTCGGCTTGAGTTTTGCGTTCTGGTGCGGGTTCGTAGTAGTCAGCACCCATAATTAGGCTATCTTCGATCGTGCAACCATCCATCACGCGCGCGCGTACGCCTAAAACTGAGTGATGAATCCGACACTGCTTGATAATACAGCCTTCACCGATCATCGATTCGGTAATTCGGGCATCTAATAACTTGGTGGGTGGGAGATAACGAGAGCGCGTGTAAATTGGTGCTTGCTCGTCGTAGAAGCTAAATGGTGGTGTCGGTTGCTGGGTGAGCGCGAGGTTCGCATCGTAGAAAGATTCGATCGTTCCAATATCTTCCCAGTAACCATCAAACAGGTAAGCTTGAATATTGTGGGTAGCCGAAGCACCAGGAATGATTTCTTTACCAAAATCGGTTTGTTCGAGCGATTTTTTGAGTAAATCTACCAGGACTTGCTTTTTAAAAACATAAATCCCCATCGAAGCAATATAAGGCTTCTCGGCGGCTTGTTCGGCATTTAGACCTAATTTAGTGGTATCTACCCGCATACTTCTGAGCGCGTCACCTTTAGGCTTCTCGCTAAATTCAACCACTCGCCCAGATGGATCCATTTTCATCAAGCCAAACTCGGAAGCATTTTTCTCGCTAATCGGCACTACCGACAGGGTAATATCGGCATTGGTTTCGCGGTGACGTTCGACAAATAATCGATAATCCATCCGGTAGAGATGATCTCCCGATAGAATTACGACTTCATCCACATCCCAATCTTCAATAATCGATAGATACTGACGCACCGCATCGGCGGTACCCTGAAACCAATCGGGACTATCCTTGGTTTGCTGCGCGGCAAGAACTTCGACAAAACCATCGCTAAATCCCGAAAAATTGTAGGCGCGCGAGAGGTGTCGATTGAGCGAAGCAGAGTTAAATTGAGTCAGGACATAAATTTTGAAAATTTCAGAATTAATGCAGTTGCTGACAGGAATATCGATCAATCGATATTTCCCGGCGAGGGGAACCGCTGGTTTCGCCCGTAGCTTAGTCAGGGGATATAACCGCGTACCTGCACCACCGCCTAAAACGATCGCTAAAACTTTTTTCACAATAACCTCTTAAAATAACGATCCGATAAGATCCGATCGCGATCGCAGGGAGTTTAACTGGTAGCTCCACCATTACCGCCCCGATCGTGTCGATCTATATACCCTCTATCATCTGATAACTTGGGTACATTCGGGCTGTCTGAGTCGGTATTTTCTGTTACTTTCTTGCCAGAATCAAAACGGTTTGAAAGGTAGCTACCCCAGATCGCCAACCAAACAGCCATCTTCCATGTGAATAATCCGATCGGCAACATCCAAAATTCGGTTATCGTGAGTCACCATCAAAATCGTACAGTATCGATCCTTGGCTAATTTTTGCATCAGCGTGACAACTTCGCGACCAGATTTGCTATCTAGAGCAGCGGTGGGTTCGTCAGCGAGAATGAGTTGCGGCTGACTGACTAAGGCTCGTGCGATCGCCACACGCTGTTTCTGACCCCCAGAAAGGTTATCGGGGTAATAATGGGTGCGATCGGCTAAACCGACGGCTGTGAGGGCATTGATGGCGCATTGATGGCGATCTTTAATATGAGGATGCAGTTTCAGCGGCATCGTGACATTTTCCCAGGCGGTGAGGCTTTTGAGTAGGTTATGAGCCTGGAAGATATAGCCGATGTTACTGCGAGTTTGAACGAGTTGGGCTTGCTTGGCTCCAAGTAACTCGCGACCGAGTACTTTAAGGCTGCCCGTTTGCATCGATCTGAGCGCGCCAATTAAGGTCAGCAGCGTAGTCTTGCCGCTCCCAGAAGGCCCCGTTAAAACTGTAATTTCTCCCGCAGGTATTTGGAGATTAATATCGTTCAGAACGGGAATTTTTAGGTTTCCTTTACCAAAACTATGATGGAGATTTTCAATTTGGATCGTTGGCTGCATCGATTTTATTTCACTATCCACTATTCACACAAGTTGTTGGGTTTCGCTGCACTTAACCCAACCTACAATTTATCTATTCCCTATTCCCTATTCCTTAAAAAACATCTGCCGGATCTGCCGCACGGAGCTTATTAGATGCGATCGCAGCAGAAATCAGACACATTGCTAGTGTTAAAATGAATACATTCAGTGCTAAACTCACTGTCATGATTAGCTCTAACTTTGTTAGGGTGGTAAGTAATTGATACATGCCTAAAGTAGCAATAAATCCAGGGATATAACCTAGAACCGCTAGAAAGATTGCTTCTTGAAAAATAACTAACAAGAGCGATCGATTAGAATATCCGATCGCTTTGAGGGTAGCATATTCTGAGAGATGGTCGCTAACATCGCTATAGAGAACTTGATAGACGATCGCGACACCGACGATAAAACCCATCATTGCGCCGAAATTAAAAATCGTGCTGCTGGGGTTGGTATCTTGAAATGCTAATTCTCGCGCCTGTAACTCTTTATAAGTCAGGGCTTTAATACCGGGAACGGATTTTTCGATACCTTGTTTGAGGGCGATTAAATCGGTACCGGGTTTAACGCGAATTATCCCCAATGTGACCTGTTCGAGTGAATTAGAGCCAAACATTTCGGCATAGGTGCGATCGCTAGTAATGATATTTCCTTCACTCAGAAAGAAGGAACTGCCAAGATTGAATAGACCATTGACTACAATTCGCTGATTGTTTATCATCGATACAATTGTCGGACTGGTATCCATTTTGGCAGGAATTGACCCTAATTGAGAACGAGATAATCGATCGAACAAAGCGGTAAACGGCTCGCGTAATTTAGACTGTTGTTGGTTGACTTCGGGCAGATCGAAAATTTGGAATTGGGGATTATAGGCACAAACTCGCGTTTCATAAGAGATGCTTTCTTTATCGTAAGCCCAAGTTCCATATTTAAGATACAGCGGCTCGGCAAAAATAATCCCATCGAAAGCTGCTGCTTGATAAAGTCGAGTGCGATCGAAGGTACTAAAGGAGTTAATTAGTTTAGCTTCAGCATTGCTAATAAATAAATCTCCTTGCAAATGCCTGGGTAATAAAGTTGCGCCGCCTGCAAATAAATTTACAAACCCTAATTGCATAAAAATCAATACATTCGCAAATGCAATTCCGCCCATCGCCACCCCCGTCCGCACTTTTTGACGAGACAACTGCGCCCAAGCTAACGGTCGTTCCCGCCGCGAAAAAAGTTTTTTCATAATATCAACTCAATCCCACACCCTTTACTCCTCAATCCCATCTTTTCCATCTCCCCTCGTCCCCCAGTCACCCCAATACGGTTCGGTTAGCTTCGTTTGAGATCTAAATCCCCCAACCCCCTTAAAAAGGGGGCTTTAAAGTCCCCCTTTTTAAGGGGGATTTAGGGGGATTCCCTCCTAAGCCGGAGCAATTAGAGCGAGATCTGTTCTTAACCGAACCGTATTGCCAGTCACCCCGTCACCCCGTCTCCCCGTCCCCGGTCAGTGAGCTACCGTGTATACACATCTCTAGTGAGAAGCGAAATTGGTGAGAATCCCCCTAAATCCCCCTTGAAAAGGGGGACTTCCGGATCCGGTTCCCCCCCTTTCCAAGGGGGGTTAGGGGGGATTCAGATCTCAAAACGAAGTCAACCATACTTGTCGGTACGCGGTAGGGTCAGTGAGCGGAGCCGAACTGCCCATCTCCGCACTCCCATCTCCCATCTCCCATCTACCTCAAAGGCAACCTTACCCGCACTTGTAAATTAGTCAACTTAGCAACCTTCGGACTATCCTGTGGTGCAATTTCAATTTTAATTGCGACAATTCGGCTTTCCTTATCGGTAGTCGGATTGGCACCGCCAGCTTCTTGGGTTTGTTTGCGTCCCACTTGAAGTCCAACTTGAGAAACCGTACCGCGTAGCTCTCCAGCAAAGCTGTTGTATTCGCTGGTAATTACCGCCGCTTGTCCCTGACGAACTTTAGTGACATCGATTTCGGCAATCTCCGCCATCACGTACATTTTGTCGGTTTGAGCGAGTTCGACAATCCCTTGACTGATATTCACTTGTTCGCCGATGCGGGTGTTAATTTTGAGAATTTGTCCGGCGACAGGTACGCGCACTTCGGAGTCACGTAGGGCGGCTTGTGCTTGCTCGACGGCAATTTTGGCTTTTTCTAATTGAGCCTGTGCAATGCGAACATCTGTCGGACGAACTTCGCGGAGTTCGGCGAGTTGAGCTTGCGACTGTTGAATCTCCGCCGTCAGCGTTTGGATCGATTGGTCTAAATCTGCTTGTTTTTCTCTAACTGTTTGGCGAATTGTCAATAGTTCGGTTTTGACTTTGCCCAATTGTGATTTTGTCTCTAGCTGTTTTTCCCTCAGATTGGCTTTGGCGGCGGCTAAATCTTCGGTGGCTTTATCCAGTTGGGTTTTGGTATCGATACCCCGCTCTGTGGCGATTGCTCGTGCGGATGTTAATTCTTCTTGAGCTTTATCTAATTGAGATTTACTAATACCGCCCGATCGGTATAAGGTCAATTTACGCTGGTATTCGCTCTGCGTGTTGGCGAGTTTAGCTTGACTGCCTAACGTATTATCACCCGATCGATTAAATTTTTCGCGGCGACGATATTCAGCCTCTGCATTGGTTAATTTAGCCTGAGCGGTAAGTAAACTCAAACCATCCCGATCGGATTGTAACTGACGTTGGTAATCGGCTTCGGCATTTTGCAATTGCGATCGCGCTGCATTTAGGGCAGCAGTCCGCTGTTGGCGACTGCTAGCCAGTTGAGCTTGCAATTTGGTAATTACAGCCGTCTGAGCGGCGATTTGCGACTTCTTAACATCAGTTTGCGTCGTTCTCCCCAGCTCGATTTGGCGCAGATTGACATCGGCTAGCGCATCGCGTAAATCGGCTTGCTTGCGATCGATCCCCTGTAAAATGGCAATTACCTGATTACGCTTGACAAAATCGCCCTCTTTAACGAGGATGCGATCGACACGACTATCCTGAGCATTCGCCACCGAGAGTTTAATCACTTCCCCATTCGGTTGAAT
>NZ_JANYJC010000123.1 GCF_025361915.1 Chamaesiphon sp. GL140_3_metabinner_50 | reverse complement strand
CCCACTGCTACTAATTCTCCTCCTTTATTACCACCTTCTGGCCCCAGATCGATCGTCCAGTCGGAGCAGCGAATCACGTCGAGGTTGTGTTCGATGACGATGATGGAGTTCCCCTTATCGACTAGTCTTTGCAGCACGTCTAGAAGCTTGTGGACATCGTAGAATGATAGTCCGGTGGTGGGTTCGTCGATGAGATATAGGGTTTTGCCTGTGGCGCGTTTGGAGAGTTCGGTGGCGAGTTTGACGCGTTGGGCTTCGCCGCCGGAGAGGGTGGGGGCGGTTTGTCCGAGTTTGACGTAGCCTAAGCCGACATCGACGAGGGTTTGCAAGCGAGTGGCGGCGCGGGGGATATTTTGAAAGAATTCTAAGCCTTCTTCGACAGTCATATTCAGGACATCGGCGATCGATTTGCCCTTATATTTAACTTGGAGGGTTTCGCGGTTGTAGCGTTCGCCTTTGCAGACGTCGCATTGCACGTAGACATCGGGGAGGAAGTTCATCTCGATGATATTTACGCCTTGTCCGCTACAGGCTTCGCAGCGTCCGCCTTTGACGTTGAAGGAAAATTGTCCCGCTTTATAGCCGCGTGTTTTGGCTTCGATGGTTTGGGTGAAAACTTCGCGGATGGTGTCGAATACGCCTGTATAAGTAACGGGATTCGATCGCGGGGTGCGGCCGATCGGCGATTGATCGATGATAATGACTTTATCGATCGCACTTATGCCTTGTAATTCGTCTACATCTTTGGGGAATGGTACCCGTTTGGTAAGGTGGTGCTGTAAGGCGGGGTGCAATAGTTCGTTGATGAGGGTGGATTTTCCCGAACCGGATACGCCTGTAATTGAGACTAATTTGCCCAATGGGAATTCGACATCGAGATGTTTGAGGTTGTTGCGGTTGGCGTTTTTAAGTATTAAACTGCGGCCATTGCCTTCGCGCCGTGCAGCGGGTGTTTCTATGCCTACGCGTCCCGATAAGTAAGCGCCTGTAATCGAATCTTCAGAATTTAGCAGCGCATTTAGATCTCCCTCGACGACGATATTACCACCATGTACGCCCGCGCCTGGGCCGATATCGACTAAATGATCGGCGGCGCGGATGGTATCTTCATCGTGTTCGACGACGATGAGGGTATTGCCTAAGTCGCGCAATTTGGTAAGGGTGTCTAATAGTCGTCCGTTATCGCGTTGGTGCAAGCCGATGCTGGGTTCGTCGAGGACGTATAATACGCCTGTCAAACCGGAACCGATTTGGGTAGCTAGGCGAATGCGTTGCGCTTCACCGCCGGATAAGGTCATCGCCGCTCGATCGAGGGTAAGATAATCTAACCAACGTTGAGTAAAAATTGCAGTCTGGCGATAATTTCTTTGAGTACTAGCTCACCAATTTTAGTTTGTTTTGGTGTAAGTTCTAACTTTTCAAGTCGTGCCAAACATTCATCGATCGCCGTACTGGTAAAATCGAGAATACCATATTGTCCTAATTTTACCGATTGAGCTTCGGCTTTTAACCGTTTACCACCACAAGCTTCGCAAGATCGATCTGTGAGGTATTGTTCGAGCTTTTGCTTTTGTAATTCTGAGGCATCGTTATATTGCCTGTCGAGAATTTTTACTACTCCCCGGAACCGACGATTTTCGCCGATATCTTCCATCCAAATCGGCTCGTCTCGACCTTCTAAAATTAAGGTTTTTTGTTCGTCGGTCAACTTTTGCCACGGCGTATCGAGAGCAAATCCGGCGGCTTGACCCAGGCTATATAGTAGTGATAAATAATAAGAATTATCTTTGTCCGACCACGGTGCGATCGCATGATAGACAGCCGCAGCCGGATCGGGAATAATTAAATCGGGGTCGAATGTGCGCGAACTTCCCAATCCATGACATGCCGAACACGCACCATAAGGCGAGTTAAATGAGAACAATCGCGGCGATAATTCTTCCATCACCGCACCGTGTTCGGGACAGGCAAATTTCTCTGAAAAGACTAGTTCCGTGGGCGATTCTTCCTTGTTTTCCTCAGATTCATCCGTTATAATGGAAATGGTGGCTATACCTTCTCCATGTCGTAAACAAGTGGTTAAAGAGTCAGATAAGCGCGATTCGATCCCTTCTTTATTAACCAGTCGATCGACCACAATTTCGACGGTATGATGCTGGTTTTTATCTAACACGATTCGATCGGCTAATTCGCGAATTTCCCCATCGACCCGCACCCGCACGAAACCTTCAGATGCAAGGCTAGATAATACCTTTTGATGCGTCCCCTTTTTACCCCGGACGATGGGAGCTAATATTTGAAACTTAGTTCGTTCGGGGAGCGCGCGAATCCTGTCGCTCATTTCATCGATTGTTTGGGGAGCAATCGATCGATCGCACTGCGGACAGTGAGGCGTACCCGCGCGGCCGTATAATAGCCGAAAATAATCATAAATTTCGGTAACCGTCCCAACCGTCGATCGGGGATTATTAGAAGTAGACTTTTGATCGATCGAGATTGCCGGACTCAAACCTTCGATCGCATCCACATCGGGTTTATCTAACTGCCCTAAAAATTGCCGCGCATAAGCACTCAGCGACTCCACATACCGCCGTTGACCCTCCGCAAAGATGGTATCGAAGGCGAGGGATGATTTACCCGAACCAGACACCCCTGTGAACACGATTAGGCGATCGCGCGGTAGCTCTAAACTAATATTCTTGAGATTATGCTGTTTGGCACCACGGATGCGAATGGTGTCTCGGTCGGTTGAAGCCATAGGGATCGAAGCTCGGAATTCGCGATAGAGCAAACTTCTGTTTTAACACAATTGTCTGGTGTCTTAACATCTTCGATCGTAAATTACCCCACTAAAGTCGATCCATAGCAATCCTAGATGATTCATCAGAATCTCGGTTTTTTAGGTCGATCCGATCGAGTATAGCTTCAGATTTGGGTTTGTCAGCAGACGGCTGGCAATTGCCTGACTGCCACTCCAATTCCAGTTTATCGATACAGGCGATCTCCTCATCAGTTGGCGGCTCGATTTCAACTTCCCGACTACCATCTGGAGATTGTCCATCAGCCAATTGCTCTAAATACTGGTTCAGCGTCAAACCCACATCCCGCGCTTGTTCCCGCAACTTGCCTAACAATGCTGTCGGAATTCTAATCGTCGATGCCAGCGATACGGCATCGGGAGTAATTTCTCGTTTAATGATGTCAGTAGTAATCTGATGATGTGCTAGGTTCTGGGTAAGATTGCCCCACACCTCACCCAATCGCTCTAATGATAAATCTGCCATCGCCAGAGCTTGGGACGCATTACGCGGCAGATTTGAGAACCCCAGAAACACCAATCGAATCGCTACATTCGCTGACTTGATGGCATTAATCACTTGCCACCGACTCAAATTAACCTTGCGCTTGCAAAAATCTTTAAAGTCTATAAACTTTTCATGGCAACGTTTCCACCAGCTCTGGTTGCGGAATTTCTCTAAAATTAGCCCAAACTTAATGTAGGCATACTGATTAGCCAATAATTCATACTCAGCCGTCTCAATTTCACGCGGACAAAGGTATGAAACATCGATCTGAAATTCTCCGATTAGGTTCTCTAGGGTAAAATCTAGTAGTCGATCGTTATCAATAATTGTTTGCATAGTAAACACCCCCTATGGAGGAAACTAGGTTAGTCGCTTTTAATCTTCAAAGATCGATGATTTCAACACAGAGCATCCGCAATGACGGGCATCTGTGGCTATACTTTAAGTGAGAACGGCTAGTGGAATAGCATCGGTTCTTGAAAGCTATTAAACGTAGTTTACCCTATATTTTTAGACAAGTCAACGTATTAAACTAAAATAATCGTGAGATGACGAGCGAACGAGATGACCAACGAGTAATTACATTGAAGGCTTTACGCGAATTGGCTAATTACAGTCAAAAAGAAATTAGTCAGCGGGTTGGGGTCAATTACACTGCTTATCAGGCTTGGGAGGTTGGTCGGTCTGTGCCTAAGTTTGATAATGCTGTGCTGTTGGCACGGGAGTTAAATGTCAGCCTGAAAACTCTAGCAAAATCTATGGGTCAAGATACTACGGAACTTCGCGACGACTTGGGACGTGATGAGCTAGAAATTGAGGATCGACGCTCCTATCGATTAGCAATTTTAGATCTACTCAAAAAAGGACAGCTTAGTCCTGAAGAAAAGACGTTGGTGAAGCTATTAGATCTGCTGATGCGTGAATATGAGATCGATCCTCAACCCACTCTTAGCGAATCCGATCGAGCCTTGGAACGATCGATGGCAACTCATGAAATCAGATCTTAGATCGATATTAGATGCCGAGCGATCGCCGCAAATATGCTATGGTAAATTTATAGTATTCTTCTCTCAGATGAAGTAAACTAGCTAGGCTTTTGACAATTATAAATTGGCTAATAATGAAAACCACAGAAATTCTTAAAGCATTACCTACACTCTCGATCGAGGATCGATTAAATATTGCGACAAGTGCTCTTGATTCGATCGATCTTCAAGCTGATATGACGACAGAAAAGCAAGTAGAGCAACAATTAAGAATAGCGGCTGATTTAGCAGTAGATGATTATGCCAACGATCGAGAGTTAACTATTTTCACGAGTCTTGATGGAGAAGATTTCTTAGAATAAATGCTGAGAGGTGAAATCTGGTTGGTAAATTTAGATCCGACAGTTGACAGCGAAATTAGAAAAACACGGTGATAGATTTGTATTTGAGATTGAATCTTGGCTGACTCAGAATCAACGATCGATCGAATATCACAAATTAGCAATCGAGGTAAATAGATGGTTCTCTAAAAGCGATCTCCTAAAATTATCAGGGCGATCGATAGGACGATCCAATTCGATCGCATCAAAATTGCTCCGCACAGATTGGTTCGTGGGCATTTGCCCACCTTACAGCTACTTAATTTACAATAGATATGATGAATAACGGTTTGATTATCAAAAAGGTAAATCAGTGATTTCTTATCTCAGTTTTTCGAGTAAATCGTAAAATGAATCAGCAACCCAGAAAGTATTTTCTTCATCAGATGAACAGGGGAAGTGTCTTGCACTATCCCAGTAGTAAAAATTTCCATCAGACCTTTCCATTAACAGGGCATTCGCGCCTGGATCGAAACCGATAGGTATAAAAGCACCTTTGAGATCGTCTTCTAGCTCATTCAGCCAGAATTGAATGTCAGCATGAGGCTTCCCAATTCCAAAAAAAATATTTATAATGATATCGTTCTCACAATCTGGAACATTCAGAATTTGACGCTCTGGTTGTCCACCATTATGAATAATTAAAAAGTTTCGATAATCCTCTGGAAATGTATAATCAATTTTATTTTCCAGGGAAATAAGATCTTCTATGCTCAGAGGTGGTGTATTGCCCTTGTAAAACTTCATTTTATTAGCTTCCTTTTTTCTTGAAC
>NZ_JANYJC010000087.1 GCF_025361915.1 Chamaesiphon sp. GL140_3_metabinner_50 | reverse complement strand
TAAAAGGTATCCTGCATATCTCGCGCGGGATGATCTGGCGGGGTATTTAGAGCTTCAAAATTATAATAATCTGTCTCCATTTCTGGCCCCGTGGCGACGGTGTAACCCATACCCACAAAAATATCTACCATCCGATCGATCGTCGAATTAATCGGATGAATCCGACCTTGCGGATAATAAACACCGGGCATCGTGACATCAAGTGTCTCTGCTGCTAATTGTGCCTGAATTTGGGCTGTTTGCAAATCGGTTTTGACGCGATCGAGCTGTGACCCAATGGCATCTTTAACTAAATTCGCCGCCGCGCCAATCGCTGGACGTTCCTCAGCCGAAAGTTTACCCATTCCACCCAAGATTTTAGAAAGTTCGCCTTTTTTACCTAAATAATCAACTCGCAGTTGTTCTAATGCTTCTAGGGTCTGGGTTTGGGCGATCGCCTCTAGTGCTGTGGCTTGGAGTGTAGCTAGTTGTTGTTGGAGATCGCTTAATGACATGTCGATTGGAGTGGAACTAATTGTGATGAGACGGGCTGAATCTGCGCGGCAGATCTGGTTCTCGGTTGCCAGTTAATAGTTTAGATCGGTAACTCTCAGCCAATTTAGATTCTAACCGATCGAGTAACGCCTCCACTCGATCGCGCCGCAATCTACCATTCGCTTCGAGCGAGATTCAGTAATTCTCATGATGAAAATTGAGATGCTCTCGGAGGAAAAGCAAAGCAGGGAAAGAATCTGATGCTGGTTTTTAAAAATAAAACTGCTGCAAGCCGCATGATGTCGTCACCGATTGCCAAGATTGAAGCGATAAAATAGCGTCAGGGTTTTAAAATGAAAATTGCCGAATCTCGATCGAAGGCGACGATCGTGTAAAAATAGTAAGGGCGCAACTAAATCGATCGTCAAACACCATGCTGGAGAATTCAACCACACCAATTAAAATTGCGATCGTCGGCGACGTTCACGACCAATGGGAAACTGCTGATGAAGTCGCGCTGCAACATTTAGGTGTCGATTTGGTGTTATTCGTCGGTGATTTTGGCAATGAAGCCATAGAATTAGTCAGTCGGATAGCGGCTGTGAAGCTGCCCAAAGCCGCAATTCTTGGCAACCATGATGCCTGGTATACCGCCAGCGATTGGGGACGCAGCAAAAGCCCTTACGACCCGCTGGTAGAAGATCGCGTGCAGCAACAGATCGACCTATTAGGCGAAAGTTGTGTCGGTTATGGTAAGTTAGATTTTCCGCAATTCAATCTATCGGTGGTTGGCAGTCGTCCGTTTAGCTGGGGCGGCCCGAAATGGAAGTATAGTGACTTTTACGAGGCTAGATTTGGGGTCGATAGTTTTGCTGCATCTACGCAGCGGATCGTCGATCGAGCCAGTCAAGCAACCTGCGAACACCTAATTATCATCGGGCACAATGGCCCCACTGGGCTGGGAGATGACCCCGAATCAATTTGCGGTAAAGATTGGGGTGAAACGGTAATTGGTGGCGACTACGGCGATCCTGACTTGTTTGACGCGATCGCGATCCTTAAATCTCAAGGCAAATCGATTCCGCTGGTTACTTTCGGTCACATGCACCACAGGCTCAGGCATACTAAAGAACGCTTACGCCAACCGATCGTCGTCCATCCCGATGGTACGATTTATCTTAATTCTGCACGCTGTCCGCGCATTCTCTCGACGATCGAACGAACCGTTCGCAATTTTTCCCTGGTGACGATGCTAGATGGCAATGTGACTCAAGCGGGTTTAGTCTGGATGACTGAAGATTTTCAGGTGGGTTTAGAAGAAGTGTATTGGCGATCTCCTGTGGCTAGTTAAATAATCCAAGTTGCTATCTAAGAACCCATTTGAGACCTTTTAAGATTCTGGTGAAGGAGGGTAGGTTTTGTTTAGGATCGAACAGTAATATCGACATTAGATTGGATTGTCTTGTCGCACACAAACGGGAGGGAACCTCCCGTTCGATGCGCCGCAAACCTACCCCTACATATCCATCGATGAATCAGCCGTAGGGGCGGGCTTATGCAAATAATTGTCGCCCGTATACCATCATCTTCGAGCAAAACCCGCCCTCCCCCACTCGAAGATCTCAAATGGTTTCTTGAAACCTGCAACTTCAGTCGCAGGCGGTTCTGGAACCTCAGCTATTCTCGCATCTTCACCAGTGCATCTCGGACTGTTGCTGGTAACTGACGCATAATTTTGCCTTTTTCACGATCGACAGCCACTAGCGTTACCATTCCAGTCAGGTGGACGATCGATCGATCGACTGATTCGATCTCATATTCCCAGATAATGCGTACGCCTTCCATATCGATCGTCCGGGTTTTGACAGTCGCCGATTCGCCCATTTTCAAGGCGCGGTGATAGCGAATCGACACTTCTACGACGGGTAAATCGCAACCCATCGCTACCAAATCGGCAAAATCAATTCCAATCGATTTGAGACAAGCCACACGCGCTTCTTCCATCCAGGCGAGGTAGGTACCATGCCAGACCACGCCACCATAATCGGTATGATGGGGATGCACCACGATCGGGTATTCAAACCAGTTACCAGACATGGCTTGGTAACTCAATTTTTCAATCGCGCTATCGGCAGGAATTGGCGGACGAAGATCGGTAGATTCTGACATAATTGTAAATCTGCGATCGAGCGATACAGATAAAAGGATTGTGCGTTACCTTAACTAGATGTTAATACCTAGCCTAAATATGAATATACGCCGGATTGCCGCACTTGTATGGGGGTTAATTGTAATTGTCGCCAGCAGTACGATCGTTACGATACCAACCGCTAATGCGGGAACCAACGCAGTTCAAAGCAATCTTCGATTTACTCCTCAGCAGACAGAAATCGTCGAGCGGTTAAAAACTGCCAGCGTTGTCTATTTAGGCGAAACTCACGATCGCGATGTCGATCGTCAACAACAATTAGCAATTCTGCAAGCATTATTCCAGCATAAACCACAGTTGGCGATCGGCATGGAAATGTTTCAGCGTCCGGCGCAACCGTTACTCGATTTATATTTAGCAGGTAAAATTACCGCTGCTCGATTACGCCAGCAGACAGAATTTGACGAACGGTGGGGCTACAAATGGGCATCTTACGCGACGATTCTAGAATTTGCTAAAGCGAACCGCTTACCAGTAATTGCCCTCAATACCCCCACTGAAATTACGCGTAAAGCTGCCAAGCAAGGCTTAGAAAGTCTCACCCCCACAGAACTGCAATATATCCCGCCCATCGCCGATCTCGATCGCAGCAATCTTGCCTATCAGCGGATGGTTTTGGGTAGTTACCAACAGCACGCCGGAATTGTCTCAATTTCGAGTAAAAGTTTCGATAGGTTTTATACCGCACAACTATTATGGGATGAAACGATGGCAGAACGGGTGGCTGAGTTTGTCAAGCAAAATCCCGATCGTCAAACGATCGTGATTGCTGGCAGTTCTCATATTATCTATGGTTACGGTATTCCCGATCGAGTGATGCGACGGATGGACACTGATTCGCGGTTTACTCAAAAAACAGTTCTACTCAGTCACGAGCTAGATCCCCAACAACCCGCTCCTGCTGATTTTATCTGGGAACAAACCAAGCCTACTAAGTGATTTAGGCTGACCGATTCACACATATAACCAAACCTGATAACCATCATCAGTTCTCTAAAACTGAGAAAGGTTTACAAACATTAACAATCGGGTTAGATTAGATTCATACATCCAAAACATTCCGTTCTACACAGAACAAACAGCAATCATAATCACATGACCACAACCTTACAACGCACCCAGAACGCGAACGTCTGGGAACGCTTCTGTAGCTGGATCGCCTCCACAGAAAATCGCATTTACATCGGCTGGTTCGGCGTACTCATGGTACCAACCCTACTCTCTGCCACTATCTGCTTCATCATCGCCTTCATCGCTGCTCCTCCAGTAGACATCGACGGCATCCGCGAACCAGTAGCTGGTTCCTTAATGTTCGGAAACAACATCATCTCCGGTGCTGTGATTCCTTCATCCAACGCAATCGGTCTTCACTTCTACCCAATCTGGGAAGCAGCTTCCTTAGACGAATGGTTGTACAATGGCGGCCCTTACCAACTGGTAGTATTCCACTTCTTAATCGGCATCTTCTGTTACATGGGTCGTGAGTGGGAACTTTCCTACCGCTTAGGTATGCGTCCTTGGATCTGTGTTGCTTACTCCGCTCCAGTAGCAGCAGCAACCGCAGTATTC
>NZ_JANYJC010000079.1 GCF_025361915.1 Chamaesiphon sp. GL140_3_metabinner_50 | reverse complement strand
TGTAAGTGGTTCGGCGCGATCGAGCATTTGCCAGTATAAATCTAGATAGTCTTTAAATGCTGCTAGCAGTCGCGTTGAGACGGTTTCGACATCTGTTTTGGCAAACAGTAAATACTTAGAAAAATATTGATTTGAATCGTAAAATTTCATCTCCAGATCTTGCGATAAATCTGGGTACCGATCGTGCAGAAACTTCAACGGCTCGATGTATTTTTCCTGATAAGCTTCATCTTGAAATAACGGCTGAAAGTCAAGCACTACCAAATTCTTGACTTTACCAAACGAGAGAAAGTCTAATCCTAACAGCGGCAGATCGTAATGATGGTTGGGATAAATTACACAGTTAAATATCTGCGAACTTACACCAGCATCGATATATGTATACCGGATTTTTCGCAACTGCGGGCATTCATAAGACCAGCTTTGAATCGTTGCCGGATTTTTACCTCGATCGCTAACATTCAACTCCAAACCAGCCGGAATTGGTCGCTGTTGGAGATCGAACTTGGCGGTCAGTTCGCTTTCTAAGTGATTCAAAAATGGCTTATACATGGAGCAAGGCTACGATCGATCCCCCCCAGAATAGCAGGATTTTTAGGTAGCCCGATCGAGATTCTGAAAACAAGGCAACAAATTGTAATAATTTAGCGGGGAGCGGGGAGATGGGAGTTAGTTGCTATGCACTAATGTCTCATCTGCGTTTGGCGGGGGTGGAATTGTTGCCCAGGAGTGGTAAGCAGCCGCCGATGATGAAGCCGAGAGCTACTGCACCTGCTAGAACTAGTCCCCACGGTAGATCGATCGATTTCCAGAATACAAATCTCAGGTTGACTAAGCTAGCATTCTGGACTGATATTAGTGCGATCGTGACAATCCAGAATGCGGCGATTGTCGAAATAACTAAATTAACCATAACTGCTACTAAGGTAGTGTTACCCCCAAAACCTAAAAGATTCTGGGGGAAAATCCCCTCTCACTTCGACTTCGCTCAGTGAGCGGAGCCGAACTGAGGGCGGGGTGGGTAGATCTCCGCCACAACTCAAATAAATCCAAACCGAGTAATTACTTCAACGCCTCGATCTCGCTTTCCATCGTCGATGCTAACTTCTGCAACTGCTCGGCGGAATGAGTTTCCAGATACACGCGAATCAGCGGCTCCGTACCAGAAGCGCGTAACAACACCCAGCTACCATCAGCAAGATAGAACTTCACCCCATCTTTACGACCGACTTCTTTAACGTCAATCCCCGCGATACTC
This sequence comes from Chamaesiphon sp. GL140_3_metabinner_50, assembly GCF_025361915.1. GTDB lineage: Bacteria > Cyanobacteriota > Cyanobacteriia > Cyanobacteriales > Chamaesiphonaceae > Chamaesiphon. The sequence goes on along the minus strand of NZ_JANYJC010000079.1, from coordinate 873 downwards.
GTCGGTGGGTTTTCGCTGTAAGTCTTCATTACCGCTGCTTTATGAGCGTTATCGAGATGTAAATCCAGACGACGGTTGGCTAATGGCCCACCAGCTTCGGCGATAACTTCTGCTACCATTTGGCTCAATGGTTTGCCTTCATACGCGATCGCTTCGGCAATCAGCATATCAGCCAGGATGCCATCTTTTTCGGGAATGTGTCCGATGACGCTCAAGCCGCCGGATTCTTCACCACCAATTAAAACGGGGATGAGGCGCATTTGTTCGCCGATATATTTGAAACCCACTGCGGTTTCAATTAAAGGGACACCATGCTTGGCAGCAAAGTTGTCTAATAGGTGGGTAGTCGCCACCGTACGGACGATCGCGCCAGTTTTACCTTTGTTTTTAATTAAATGCTTGGCAAGCACCAGCAAGACGGTATTTGGCGTGAGCATGTTACCAAGCTCATCGACGATTCCAAATCTGTCTGCGTCGCCATCTGTCGCGACACCAAGATCGGCTTTATCCTTTTGCACGGCGGCGATGAGTTCGCCTAATAATTCTGCTTTGGGTTCTGGCATTCCACCGCCGAATAATACATCCCGCTGCATGTGGAAGGTTTCAGTTTCGCAGCCGCAATGGAGTAATACCTTGTCTAAATAGCCGCGCGAGGTGGAGTACATCGCATCGAATTTGACTTTGAGTTTCGCAGAGCGAATCCGATCGACATCAAGCAGAGTGTAGATAAACTTGAAATATTCTGGCTGCGGATCGAAAATGCTGATATTTTTGCTATTCTTCTTCTCTGGGGGTGCATCGCTGGCACTATCTAGATTAGCAACGATCGTATCGGTAATTTCTAGAGTTGCTGGCCCTGCATAATCGGGGATA
>NZ_JANYJC010000074.1 GCF_025361915.1 Chamaesiphon sp. GL140_3_metabinner_50 | reverse complement strand
GTTTGTTATCTCTTAGAAGACCACGACCTTCGTAACCTGAAGAAATAGTAGGCTGGAGCTGAATCACCCGCTGGTAGTCGGCTAGCGATCCTAGAGTATCGTTCAGTTTGTCAGTTTTTAGCCGAGCGCGAGCGTTGTAAGCCTTAAAATCATTGGGATTGATTTGAATCGCCCGATTATAATCAGCCAAAGCTCCTTGAGGATCGTTTTTGTAATCTTTTAGAAGTCCACGAGTGTAATAAGCTTCAAGGTAATTGGGATTGAGTTGAATCGCCCGATTGTAATCAGCCAAAGCTCCTTGAGTATCCTTCAGCTTGGAATATTTCAGAAAACCACGTTCTTGGTAAGCCTTATCAAAATTGGGATTGAGCGCAATCGCCCGATTGAAGTCAGCCAAAGCTCCTTGGGGGTTGCCCGTTACAGACTTCTCTATTCCTGATATCAGGTAATCATCTGCTTTTGGTGTCCGATCTTGAGAAAGTGCTGCGACTTGCCCATTGAGTTCAACCCCCATCCTACTTGCTACGGTCTGAAAACGATTAATCGAGATCCCCACGTTATAGCCGTTTTTCTCAGCATTTTCGCCATCTTTATCTTTATTTCTGTCCCCCTTACCGTGAATGGCGACTAGTTCGCCCTCGTTATTTAGCACCGCCCCGCCACTCATCCCTCGCAGAGTGTCATTACTATAAATGAGCGAATAACCATTGGCAAAGGTTTTGTTACTATTAGCCGTGACTTTCCCTTCTCTAACGACTAGTGTTGTGGCTGTGATTACCTCATCGGGAGCTGGAAAACCCGTAACGTATAAATCCATTCCGCCCTCGATCGTATTACAATTACCGAGCTTGGCGGTGGTGTATTTAGTTGTAGCTTTAAACTTGACCACAGCCAGATCGATATCGCCTGGAGATGTCTGAATCGAGTCGCTAATTACTTCGTACTGTCGCTCGTCAGGTGTCGTAATTTTATAATTAACCTTTTTTCGCACCACATGAGCCGCAGTGAGGACGGTATAGATATCGCCCTGGTGTTGGAGGATAACTCCCGAACCTTGACCATCATTACTAGTAATTAATACTGTAATTGCCTTGCCAATCCGATGCATCTCTACCGAACTCTTGGCAACGGCGACAGTTTGTACTAAGGGAATAGTCGCGGCTACCCCAATTAATCCGACCCACAGTGAAATTCTCGATGACATGAACGTTTACCCTTTATTTTGTGACCGTCTCCATATTAATCCGATCTAAATTATGTTAGGGAAATTTCCAGATTGTCAAGCCATTGTACCGATCGAAATCGCGATAACTACAACTATTTCCTAATGCTCCGCGAACGAGAGACTACGCGAACGACCGCGCAAAAGTCGCAAGTACGTCAACGGAAGTGTACAGAAAAACTCTAAAAAGAGTGCCCGCTACAAGTTAAATCATTTACAATGATCGATAGATCGGACGAGCAAGATCGTCCGAACTTATCTAAACAATCGACACAACTAGAAAGCTACCATTTTTGAATGGAGTAGTTCTGACGATAGTTTCAAGAAATGCCAAAAATCAATTGTCAGAAATAGTGATTAGTCAAACTGAATATCTCAAAGTTCTACGTCCGCTTTTGCCTGAAGCAGCCTTCCAGCCAAATACCAATAAGCTATTTATTCTCATCATCAATTTCCTAATTTTAGGAATGGGTTGGACGATCGCTCGGAGCTTGGATCGATGGTCGATTGAGTGGTTGTGGTTGTATTTACCATTGAGTCTTGTCATGGGAAACAGTGTTATTATCTGTCTATTTGCCGCACATGATTCGATGCATGGTAGTACGATCGGACGACCGCACTGGAGATATTTATTTGGTTTTCTAGCCTTGTCGCTTTTATGGATGCCACCCACATTATGGAAAGCCGTTCACAATCACAAGCACCACACCCAAACTAATGCGATTGGCGATCCCGATCGCATGTATCTCGTCGGTCAAAATAATACTTGGGGTAAATGGATTCAAAATCTATTCGTACCATCGGCACAAGTCAATTGGGCGTTGTTAATATTAGGAATGGCTACTTCCTGGGTAGTACATACCTTCCGGCACTTGAGTTCGGTTTTATTATTCAATCACGATCGGGTTGAATACGTTCCCGCGCCAGTAGTTGTCAGCCCGCGCAAACGCCAAATTATCGCCATTGAATCGCTCGGAATTTGTGCGGTTCATGCGGGAATTTTAATCTATCTCAAATTGAATATTTTAGCAATTTTACTGGGTTATGTTTTACCAATGAGTATTGGTTATGCGGGTGTGATGTTTTACATTTACACCAATCATTTTCTCTGTCAGATGACCGATATCAACGATCCATTGATTAATAGTGTTTCTTTGAAAATGCCGGAAATTTTTAATTTACTCCATTTTAATTTCTCCTATCATACCGAGCATCATTTGTTTCCTAGCATTAATTCTGATTACTATCCGCTCGTTCAAGAGTTGCTCCAAGCCCATTATCCCAAATCGTACAATCTAATTCCAGTTGATGAAGCATGGCGATTATTAATGGCAACACCCCGGCATTATCGCGATGAGATAGTTTTGACAGATCGACACAATCTGGAGTCAGTAATTTGTCCTTGTGCGATCGAGTCGAAGGCGAAGATTGAGAGTAATCTATAATCTCGCAGGGGCTTATAATATAGAGGCAGACTTCAAAATTTTACTTTATATGCGCGTTCATGTGATTGGTGGCGGATTAGCAGGTACCGAAGCCGCTTGGCAAATTGCCCAGGCTGGCGTACCCGTGACTCTATACGAGATGCGTCCCCACACATTAAGCCCCGCACACCACAGCGAAGAATTAGCCGAATTGGTATGTAGTAACTCATTCGGTGCCCAGTCTGCCGATCGAGCAGCCGGATTATTACATGAAGAATTACGTCGCTTGGGTTCGATTATTATTGGTAAAGCCGACCATCATGCAGTCCCAGCAGGTGGCGCACTAGCGGTCGATCGTGGTAAGTTTAGTCACGATCTGACCGAAACATTAGCAAACCATCCCCTGGTCGAATTTCGCCGCGATACAGTGCCTGAAATTCCCCGCGATGGCATCGTTGTTTTAGCCACTGGGCCGTTGACAGCTCCAGCTCTAGCTGAAGATATTCAAAAGTTGGCGGGGATGGATTATCTCAACTTTTTCGATGCCGCCAGTCCGATTATCGTCGGCGATTCGATCGATAAAAACATTGCTTTTTTTGCATCTCGCTACGATAAAGGCGAGGCGGCTTATCTCAATTGCCCGATGAATAAGGAGCAATATCTCCACTTTCAGCAGGAACTTTGTAACGCCGAGCAAGCCGAATTAAAAGACTTCGATCGTGAAACTGCTAAATTTTTTGAAGCCTGTCTGCCGATCGAAGAATTAGCCCAACGGGGTGAGGAAACGATGCGTTATGGCCCCTTAAAACCCGTCGGCTTATTCGATAGTCGCAGAGGCGATTTTAAGGCACCTGAGAATCAAATTCACCGCCCCTATGCCGTCATTCAATTGCGTCAGGAAGATAAAGCCGGACAATTGTGGAATATGGTTGGCTTTCAGACAAACTTGAAATGGGGCGAACAAAAGCGGATTTTCTCAATGATTCCGGGCTTAGAAAATGCCGAATTCGTCCGATTGGGAGTGATGCACCGCAACACCTTTATCAACTCACCACAATTACTCTCGCCCTCGCTTCAGTTCCACACTCGCCCAGAATTACTCGCAGCCGGACAAATTATCGGTACCGAAGGTTACACCGCCGCCGCTGCTGGCGGTTGGCTGGCGGGGACTAATGCCGCACGACTAGCATTAGGCTTAGAAACAATTGTGATGCCGCGCGTGACGATGATGGGTTCGCTATTTGATTTTATCAGCACGGCAGAACCAAAACATTTTCAACCGATGCCGCCCAACTTTGGAATTTTCCCAGAGTTGCCAGCTAAAATCAAGAATAAGCAAGAGCGCTACGGAGCTTATCGAGATCGATCTTTAAGTGCGATCGACGAACTTATTGTTAGTCAATTAGCTGTTAAATATGCAGTTATTTAACTTTATTCGATCGGTAGCATACTATAGCAATCCTAATTGAAAAACTTATTTTATAGTACGATATTATTTAACTCTCGACCGACAATATTTAAGTAATGGATAATCCACTAATAAAACAGCAAGAAGAATCTAACAAAATAACCGAGCTGGTGAAGTTAATTAAGAGCAATCCAGATCCGAGAGAATTAAAGAGAGCATTGGCTATTAAAATGTCGCTCGATCGACAACTCAGATGAAATAATAGCACAA
>NZ_JANYJC010000002.1 GCF_025361915.1 Chamaesiphon sp. GL140_3_metabinner_50 | reverse complement strand
GGCAATTTTGGGCAGAGCCATAACCTTAATCAGTCTCGTCTTCTAAATGTGCTTTGATAATAAACTTGACTTTGATCGGTAGCTTGTGCATCGCTAGACGCATCGATTCCCGTGCAATGTCTTCAGGAACGCCACCAATCTCGAATAAGATCCGACCTGGCTTAACTACTGCTACCCAAAATTCGGGAGAACCTTTACCGGAACCCATCCGTGTTTCTGCTGGGCGCATGGTAACTGGCTTGTCAGGGAAGATCCGAATCCAGATTTTCCCGCCCCGTTTGAGATAGCGGTTCATGGCTCGCCGACAGGCTTCGATCTGACGGGAGGTGATCCAGGATGGTTCGATCGCTTGTAAGCCGTATTGACCAAAAGCAATCTCACTGCCTCTAGTAGCTAAACCAGTCATTCTACCGCGTTGTTGTTTGCGGAATTTCGTTCTTCTAGGACTTAACATTTTTCAAATCTATCCTTCATCAGAGCGGTCATCGAACTGCTGACGACGGCGTTGTTGCTGTTGCCGACGTTTTGGTTGAGCAGCACTAGGTATTTCTAGATTTTCTTGTCCGGGGATGATTTCGCCCTTAAAGACCCAAACTTTTACACCGATGATTCCATAGGTGGTTTCTGCGGTTTTGGAAGCGTAGTCAATGTCTGCGCGGAGGGTATGTAGAGGTACGCTACCTTCACGAGACGATTCAGTTCGAGCGATTTCTGCTCCATTGAGTCGTCCGCCGACTTGAATTTTGATGCCTTTGACTTCGGCTCGTTGTGCCCGTTGGATTGCCTGACGGACAACACGACGGAAGGAGACACGACGAGATAGTTGTTGAGCGATGAATTCAGCGATTAGAGCTGCATCAGCGTCAACTTTAGCAATCTCAATAACGTTAATCCGAATCTGACGATCGGTACCAAGTTTTTTGAGCAGAGCTTGACGGATGACTTCGATACCGCTGCCTTGACGACCGACGACAACACCTGGACGAGCGGTATGGATTTCGAGTTCGATTTGGTCGGCTTTACGCTCGATCCGAACTTTAGAAATACCCGCAGTCTCAAGAGTTTTATCTTTCTCGATGTGCTGACGGATAATGTAGTCTTCTTTGAGAACTTCGGAATATTTTCGAGTATCTGCATACCACCGCGAACGGTGTTCTTGCGTGATACCGAGTCTAAAACCGATCGGATGAATCTTCTGTCCCATGTTATTTCTTTATATGCTCCCTAGTTCGTTTCCGCCACTGCCACGGTGATGTGACATGTCGGTTTGCGGATTTTGTAAGCGCGACCTTGCGCTCTGGGGCGGAAGCGTTTGAGTGCGGGGCCACCATCGGCAAAGGCAGTCGAAACTACCAGCTTGGCTGGATTCATCCCATTGTTATGCTCGGCATTGGCTACAGCCGATCGTAAGACTTTGATAATTTCTTCACATGCTTTGTAGGGCATGAATTCAAGAATAATCAAGGCTTCACGGTAAGAACGTCCCCGAATTTGGTCTAGTACGCGGCGCACTTTGAAGGGAGACATGCGAATATATTTCGCAACTGCTTTAATTTCTGTTTTGTTATCGATCGCCATAATTTTTCCTCTAGCATCCAGAGTCTAAAATTCAAAGTTAATTTGAATTATCTACCGGATTTTTTGTCTCCCTTTGAGTGGGAACGATAGTTCCGCGTTGGTGAGAATTCACCGAGTTTATGTCCGACCATTTGATCGGAAACAAATACGGGCACATGTTGGCGACCGTTATGTACTGCGATCGTGTGTCCGACCATTTGCGGCAAGATCGTGGAAGCCCGCGACCAAGTTTTAATCACATCTTTACGACCAGATGCATTCATTTTTTCGACCTTTGTCATCAGATGATCTGCGACAAATGGCCCTTTTTTGAGAGAACGACCCATAATTTAGTTTAGTGAATAGTGAATAGTGGCTAGTGGATAGTGGCTAGTGATAATCGATCGAACGTAGTTTTCCGTTGTTAATAATTACCAGCGAATAGTTCACAATGAATAACCGATGGTTAATTTCACTATTCACTAGCCACTGTCCACTATCCACTCTCTTAGTTCTGACGACCGCCTTTACCGCGTTTGGAAGATTTACGGCGACGGCGAATGATGAGTTCGCTGCTGGCTTTGTTCTTCTTCCGAGTTTTGTAGCCCAGAGTTGGTTTACCCCAAGGCGTAACTGGGCCGGGACGACCGATGGGAGCGCGTCCTTCACCACCACCATGTGGGTGATCGCAAGGGTTCATGACGCTACCTCTGACTTTCGGGCGACGACCTTTCCAGCGGTTGCGTCCGGCTTTACCCGCGTTGGTGTTCCGCGCTTCTGTGTTGCCAACTTGACCGATGGTCGCGTAGCATTCTTTCCGCACCATCCGGACTTCACCAGAAGGCATTTTCAGGGTTACATAGTCGCCTTCTTTGGCTACTAGTTGAGCCGCAGCACCAGCCGAACGAGCGATTTGGGCACCTTTGCCAGCCGTGAGTTCGACACTATGAACGGTCGTACCCAAGGGGATATTAATTAGTGGTAAAGCATTCCCAATTTCAAAGGGAGACTCTGGGCCAGTAATAATTTCCATGCCGACAGTCAAGCCGACGGGATGGAGAATATAACGCTTTTCACCATCTTTGTAGAACAGTAGGGCGATCCGAGCATTCCGGTTGGGATCGTATTCGACTGTTGCTACTTTGGCGGGAATGTTAATTTTATCCTGACGGCGGAAATCGATAATCCGATACAGACGTTTGTGACCGCCACCGCGACGGCGGCTGGTAATGACACCGCGATTATTGCGCCCTTTAGCGCGGTGCTTGTAGTGAACCAGTGATTTTTCCGGCGTACTCGTGGTAATTTCAGCAAAGTCTGAGATTACGGTTTCGCGAGTACTGGGCGTATATGGCCGATAAGAACGGGTACCCATGATTTAGAGGTTAGGTGTTAGGTATTAGGTATTAGGGGGAGATACAGAAGGCAAAGGGGACGATAAAAACATGAGCTATAAACTACTCAATGCTTACTCTCAACTCCCAACTCGGCAACTCCCAACTACTTAAACTTCAGGGAAGAGGATAATCTCTTGACCTTCGACGATAGTGACGACGGCACGCTTGTATTTGGGCTTGGCACCGAGGAATTTACCGACGCGACGAGTTTTGCGGGGTAGATTTTGAGTGCTGATCCCTTTAACTTTCACATCGAATAAAGATTCGATCGCGGCTTTAATCTGGGGCTTGGTCGCCTGGGGGACGACATCAAAAATATATTGATTGCGTTCCATCGCGATGGTGGCTTTTTCGGTGACGATGACGCTCCGAATTAAGTCTGGTAAATCGCGCTCGTCAACTCTAATCGTCATTGTAAACCTCCTGGATTTTAGCGATCGCTTCAGCAGTAGCTACGATCTGGTCTGCATTCAGGAGGTCGAAAACGTTGAGTCCCGATGCCGAAATCATTTTGACATTGCCAATATTGCGAATCGACAGCAGCGTATTGTCTTCGACTTCTGCCACGATAATCAATACTTTACTATCAGCTTCTACGCCCCATCGAGTCATCGCTTGGACGAACTCTTTGGTTTTAGGTTGAGCTAAATTAGTGGCAAAATCTTGGACGACGATCGTATCGTCGATCCGACTCATTAGCGCAGTCCGTAGAGCCAATCGTCGCTCTTTACGGTTCATTTTCATGTTGTAATCTTTAGGTTTCGGCCCAAAAATTACCCCACCACCCCGCCAGAGTGGCGAGCGAATCGAACCCGCACGCGCGCGTCCGGTACCTTTTTGTTTCCAAGGTTTCCGTCCACCACCGCGTACTTCTGCACGAGTCTTCGCACAAGCGGTACCCTGACGGGCGTTATTTGTCTGCCGAATCAATGCTCTATGCACGATGTGAACGGCATTTTCTTCTCTAGCGACGGCGAGTTCGATGGTGGCGGAGCCAGCTTCGTTCCCTTGCCAGTCGCGGACAACGCAATTAGCCATAATTTATGTTTATCTCCCGATTCTACTTACTTAGACTATTTACCTACTTTGACTTCAGGCACAATCCTTAGTAGTGCGCCGGGTTTGCCAGGAACCGAACCTTCGATTAACAATACGTTGCGCTCGACATCGATTTGCACGACGACTAATTTCTTGATCGTGATCCGTTTGCCACCCAAGCGTCCAGCCATTTTCTTACCTGGATAGACGCGACCGGGAGTCGTACCCGCACCAGTCGAACCGGGTTCGCGGTGATTTTTAGAACCGTGAGACATCGGCCCACGAGCGAAGTTCCAACGTTTTTGCCAACCTGCAAAACCTTTACCGATACTGTTGCCAGTTACGTCGATAATTTGACCGACAGTAAAGATGTCTGGTTTGATTTCTTGACCGATCGTCCAAGCATCGGTGCTATCGACTCGAAATTCTTGGAGGTGACGCAGTGGCGGAGCCTCGGATTTTTTGAGGTGTCCGAGTTCTGGTCGGTTGAGTGCTTTTTCTTTAACTTCATCAAAACCCAGTTGGATGGAACTATAGCCATCTGTAGCTTGAGTTTTGATTTGAGTAACGGTACATGGCCCTGCTTGCACGACGGTAACAGGAATCGCTCTACCTGTTTCTCTGTCGAAAATTTGGGTCATGCCGAGTTTGGTGCCGAGGATACCGATAGACACGGTGTAATCTTTTCCTTAAATTTGAGACATTAAGTGGTGATGGACTTCCACCGGCAGGCGCGTCCATCTGTGGGTTTGACTTAATTTCCCAATCCAGCTAGCTTTAGCAATGACGATGCTGTGTTACTACAGATTGTCGTTGCGGCGGCAGCGATAAGTTTTCACTCGAAGCGCAATTTTAGAAGATTGGGTACCAATCGAGAATCGTCTTAATCGCCCGAAAGACTGGAGCAGCTTGCTGCTTAGTATCTATCTGAGCCGATTCTCTAGAGTCGCAGCTCGATGGAGCTGGAAGTTTTAGACCACAATCTACAAGTTTACACTAGGAGATCGCTGTTGTCTATATATTTATTAATAGTTTTGAGGGATCGATCGTGGCATCGTCACTATGATGAGATTGAGATCGATCGCCCCAGCTTCAGTAGTACCCAATTTTACAAATATGACATCGCAATTAGTGTTTAATTTAGCTAGTGGTTCCGTTTCCTGCGGCTTCACACCCACGGCTGCTAAAGAATTACAAGCAAAGCTTCAAGAGATCGTGAACGCGCTCAAAGCCAAAACAGCCCCGATTCCGGGCATGAGTGGCAAAGCCAAGCCCACCGCTGCGATCGAATATCAATATACCGGAGATGTTTTCCTCGAAATATTCTGCAACCCCAATATTTGGGCGAATGTGTTTGTTGCTAAAATATCCATTACCTTGCGCGACGATCGGATCCGACTCAGTAGTGAAGCCGAACTGACCCGAATTATCGAAGATGTCGATCGATTTGTGTCACAGTTCGATTAACAACCGATTTTTAGATAATTTCGGCATTTATGTAGCTCTTGGCTCAATCGCTTAGAGCTATCTAGTCCGATCTCCGAACGATCGCATTTCAATGTTAAATCTAATACAATCGAGCAAGAATTGGATCGGAAATACCAAAATAGGTCATGATATAATATCTGCAAATTTCAGTGCTTAACCCCCAATCATATTATGAATATTAAAGCGATCGCGAGGATAAGCTGGTGCGGACTTATTTGGATCGGGTTACACCCACACCAATCGTTCGCCCAAGTGCCGACTAAAGCTGTCAAAACTAATCCTGTTACTTATGAAGACGACCGGGTTAAAATCGTGGTTCAAGAATGCAATCGCAAGCTGCAAGATCTGGTTTGTAGAGCAGTCTTGACTAGCAAAAGCAGCGATCGCACCATCGATATTAATGGCGATAATATTAAGCTAGTCGATTTTGAAGGTAACGAATATTACCCGACAAGTTTGCGATTTGCCAATCGATCGAGTGAAAACAACGCAATTAGAGCCGAATTGATTGAAAATGTTCCGGTTAGAGCAAGTTTCATTTTCACGAAAATACCTAGCAATTTAACGCAGATTGCCTTGCTGCAAATTCCCCTGAGCGGTGGTATTAATACTACAGCTAAATTCAGAAATTTCAGTCCGATCGTCATAGCTCCGATCGCGGTTAAACCGATTAAAACTCCAGTGCCGATTATTGCCTTATCAGATGTAGTGAACGAAGTTGCTACAGATCCTAATTTAGTTTGTCCCGATCGGACTAAAATTATGTACAGAGCTATATCTAGAAGTTATTCAATGTATATTTGTGGGACTAAAAATCCGACTCATTATGTGGGACTTTCTAAAGATGGCTCACAAGGAATTACCCTCAGACTGCGCTATTACGATCGGACGCAATTTTCAGCAGATAATGGTGAAACTAATTACACCATCGCAGCTAATCGATTGACTATTCGCAAAGATAATAAGATCCTCTATCAAGAAAAGATTCAGGTTTTACAAGCCTTACCGGGAACGATTGCAACTGAAGAGGTAACTTCTAAAAGTAAGTCCAAAAGAAATGTGACTTCAAAAACTAGCGATGTTAACCAAAACCGTAGTGCTACCGGACAACCTACTTCTAAGCCCAGACAGAACCCCGATCGCTAGAAATGTTTCGATTTGTATTTTTTTAGAATCTAAATAAATGCCGATCGACCAATAGTGGCTAGACTACCGATCTCGGTGTCAAATTTAGACATTAACGAAGCTCAATCTCAGTATAATCTTCTAAAGGTTGGCATAAATTCTGAATCGACTCAGTATTTCTACGTGGATTGACTAGACGATCGAAATTCGATCGAATATAGTGATATTGAGGTTAAAAATCAGAGTGTTTGTATGAACGAGGCGCAAAATTCTACTCAGCAGTTACCATCGTCACCACCCGATCGTAACGTTGGCAATCCCAGTCAACTAGCAATTTTGTATGACTCGATTCTCTCACAGCGATCTGATGCCAAAGATAAATATTCAGAAACTGAAGCACTGTACGCTCATTCTTTGAGCATTTGCGAACAGCAATTTGGTGCCAACCATATTCATACCGCTCAAAACCTGAATAATTTGGCAGTTTTGTATGAGTCAATGGGTAAATATACTGATGCTGAGTCTTTATATGCCCGCACTTTATCGATTCGAGAAGAGCATTTAGGAGCCACTCATCCTTTTACCGTTCAAAGTTTAAATAACCTCGGACTGTTGTATGAATCGATGGGTCGCTATACCGATGCCGAACCATTTTATACTCGATCGTTAACCATCAGAGAAGATCGTTTTGGCGATACTCATCTCCAAACCGCCCAAAGTTTATATAGCTTGGCGCAACTATATGCTGCGATGGGTCGATACACAGAAGCGGAACCCTTATACGTCCGCTCTTATGAAATTTGTCAGCGGGAACTGGGCGAAGATCGGCTCGACACCGCTCAAAGTTTGGGTCACTTAGCAAGTTTGTACCTAGTGATGGGCAGATATACTGAATCCGAACCTTTATACATTCGCGCTCATGCCATCTACGAAGCTCAATTAGGCTGCAACCATCCCGATACTGCTAACTGTTTGCAAGAATTGGCAGGGTTATATCTAGAGATGGGGCGAGATGAAGAAGCCGAATCTTTATACATTCGCGCTTTAAAAATCTACGAGCAACAAGCAGGTGTAGATCGTGTCGATACTGTTGGTAGTCTCAATAATCTAGCTAATCTGTATGCAACAGTAGAGCGATATGAAGATGCCGAATCGCTATACGTTCGCGCTCTGAATATCTACGAGCGACAAGTCGGCGTAGATAGTTTAGATACGATTCCCAGCCTCAACAATCTGGCAAATTTATATAAATCGATCCAACGCTACGAAGAAGCCCAACCCCTGTATGCGCGCGCTCTGGCTATCTGCGAACGACAATTAGGCGCGCACGTTTATACAGCCCAAAATCTGGGGCACCTGGGTAATTTACATTACGATATGGGCGAATTTCCAGAGGCACAATCTTATCTGCAACGCGCTCTGAAAATTTACGAGCAGCAATTAGGCACAGAACACCCCCATACTGCCCAAATCCTCAATAACCTCGCCAGTCTATACTATCGAATCGAAAACTATCCTGAAGCCGAACCGCTGTACGCACGCGCATTAGGTATTTACGAACGGCAATTAGGGCAACAGCATCCAAATACAGCGCAAGGGCTAAACAACTTAGCAGTATTGTATTATAAAACTGGAAATTACAGTGCCGCCGAACCACTATATATTCGATCGCTAGACATCAGACAGCGACAATTAGGCACCAATCATCCCCATACCGCTCAAAGCCTAAATAATCTGGCTAGCTTGTATTACAAAACTGGTCAGTATAGTAAAGCCGAAGTACTATATACTCAGTCTCTAGCAATTAGAGAACAGCAATTGGGTAAGGAGCATCTTCAGATTGCCACTAGTCTAAATAACTTAGCCTTCGTGTACCAATCGATGCAAAGATACAGCGAGGCGGAACAACTTTACACCCGCTCGTTAACGATTAGAGCGCAACATTTAGGAACAGATCATCCTAAAACTCAAAAAGTGCAATTAGATTTTCTTGACTTTCTACAGCAAGTCGTGAATACTGGACAAGTCGATCGACTCTCCAATTTACCTTTGACCCAAGCTCTGCTTCAAAAAATGCGGCAAGCGTAAGTGAGTAAATCGTCACAAACAATCGCCATTGCGATTGTTTGGTCGCCAATCGACTATAAAATTTTACAAATTCAGCTCGATCTAGATCTAGGGGAAGAGTACTAATGTGATATGATTTTGGGCAATAGGACACAAACGCCACATTGGTTGCGTATGACGACTTCGATCTTGAGGTACTAACACCTGATTATCGCTGTCGATTGCGAACGATCGATTCACTCATAACTTCAAAATCAAATTTAGCTAATCGCTCGCGATATTAACTTTCAGGCACAGAGCTTGTTAAAAAATAGTTAATCTTGTCGATCGATCTACCAGCATTAAACCATTTGGTAACAATGGATGGTAATTAACCAAGAGTGGGCTTTGACGATCTTTTTAGATCTCAGTCTCTCCCCGCAACCTTCAGTTCACTGCAATAAATTTCAGCGAAGGAGGCCGAAGTGCAGAATAAATGTGTCAAAAATCGAAGTAGAACCAAGCGGCGCAGTATTTACTGCCCCATTCATGACTGTTATCTAGACAGCATGAGTAAAAAGTATTATTTGTTTGCCGACCGACCCGAACAGCTAGAAGCGAGAGGAATCGATCGCTTATCCGCCCGGATGTCGATCGAATTTCACACCACGATCTCGATTACGGGTGAATGGTTAGAGGCTTTTTGGTGCGATCGCTGCCAGACCACTAAGTGGTACTACGTGTGCAAAACCGCAGATCGCACTTACGAAATATCTCCTGCTCCAGACATTCTATGGCAGCGAGTCACCGGAGTAGTTCACCCGAATGGTAACCCTTCTGTAGGCGAGTTCACCCGCCGAGAAGCCCGTGTCAATCATTATCAGGGACTTAAAGCCTTCAATACAATTCGGTAGCTGAATGCAATCGAATTGAAAAATTTAGCTCCTGTATATTAATATACCAGTCAGCTAGTAATTATACCACCGTCTTTTTGCGGATCTATTCAGATTGTCAAGACAATTCGGACGGCATCGCGATTCAGGCACCAATTTAGGGCAACATAAAATCAAGACAGCGAAAATGCCGTTGCAGTTTGGGTAATTTTACAGATATCTAAATTATGGATTCAGTCGATCGAGTAATACTAGTAACGGGTGGGGCGGGATACATCGGTGCCCATGCCGTTAAAGCCTTAGAAGCAAAAGGTTTTCAAGTCATTATCTTAGACAACCTAGTCTACGGACACCAGAAACCTGTCGAGACACATCTCAAGGCTAAATTAGTAATCGGCGATATTAGCGATCGAGAAAAGCTCGATCGACTATTTACCGATAACAAGATTGATGCAGTCATGCATTTCGCCGCATTCGCTTATGTAGGCGAATCAGTCAGCGATCCGGCTAAATATTATCAAAATAACGTTGTCGGTACCCTGACGCTGCTCGATGCCATGCGTCAACACGGAATCGATAACTTCATCTTTTCCTCTACCTGTGCGACCTACGGCAATCCGCAGTACATTCCGATCGACGAAAACCATCCCCAAAACCCGATCAATCCTTACGGTGCTGGCAAATTAACAGTCGAGCGCATCTTAAAAGACTACGATCCGGCGTATGGGTTAAAATCAGTAATTTTCCGCTACTTTAACGCTGCTGGAGCCGATCCCGATGGCATGTTTGGGGAAGATCACAATCCCGAAACTCACTTAATCCCCCTGATCTTACAAGCAGCAGCAGGCAAACGCCCCGCCATTTCTGTCTTTGGCGACGATTACGAGACACCCGATGGCACTTGCATTCGCGATTATATCCACGTCACCGATTTGGCTCAAGCCCATGTCTTAGGGCTAGAATATCTATTACAAAACCGAGTCAGCCAAATCTTCAACCTCGGTAACGGCAGCGGCTTCTCGGTTAAGGAAGTCATCGATACAGCCAAGCAAGTAACGGGCAAAGAAATCGCGATCGAGCAATGCCCCAGACGCGCAGGCGATCCTGCTATCCTAATTGGGAGTAGCACTAAAGCCCGTGAAATGTTAGGCTGGGCACCTCAATACGCCGACTTGACAACGATCGTCAAACATGCGTGGGCTTGGCACCAAGCGAAACATTTTAGTTGACTACAGACCTGAAATCGAGAGAGGAAATGAAAAGAGCGATCGTGTAAGTACAATGAGCATAGCAGTGTAAATAAATTGGATTTACAAACTAGACGAAAATTTATTGCGATTAGCCTCAGAAGGGTTAAACCGGGCAGCGGAAGTACACACGAGTTCTTGAAAACTCGGACTTGGAGCAGAAAAATGACGGATCTGCGAGATCTAATCGATCGACCTTATGCGATCGTGGGAGGTGTGGCGACTCGGTTATATATGCCAGAGCGAATGACCGACGATCTGGATATTCTGATTCATAGTAGCGATGTAGAACGAGTTTATACTCAACTAGCCCAACAGAACGCCAGGAGAATCGGAGAACTAAGTATTGGCGGGACATCTTGGGAATTACCAGACAAGACAGTATTAGATATTATCAGCAGCGATAAACCTTGGGTGGAGATCGCATTACAACATCCGCGTCTTAGTCCCGACGATCGGCAGCCAGTTATCGACCTACCATATTTAGTCCTAATGAAGCTGGAGGCTAGTCGAACCAACGATCTGAGTGATATTAGCAGAATGTTAGGGCTAGCGGGCGATCGAGAATTAGATGAAGTTAGAAGGGTAATCGAAAGATACGATCCTAATAGCTCAGAAGATTTGGAAAGCCTGATTCTACTAGGCAAACTGGAAATGTCATAGATATCTAGAGGTTTCAAATCGCTCGCCTAGTCAGGTCATTTTCATAAAAAACAGTACGTCCCTAATCTCGACTACCATTCAAATTTAGTAATGAAAAGAGCGATCGTTTGTGGTGTTTCTGGACAAGATGGAGCTTATTTAGCTCAATTGTTGCTCGATCGCGGCTACACTGTCTGCGGTACTTCGCGAGATGCCCAGATGTCGAGTTTTCGCAACCTCAAATCTTTAGGCATCGCCGATCGCATCCAGCTAGAATCGATGTCTCTGACCGATTTTCGGAGCGTCTTGCAGGTACTAACGAAGTTTCAACCCGATGAAGTCTACAACTTAGCAGGTCAAACTTCAGTCAGCTTATCCTTCGGGCAGCCAGTAGAAACGCTCGAAAGTATTGCGACAGGCACCCTCAACTTATTAGAAGCCGTTCGCTTTCTAGGAGCGGGGATCAAACTCTATAATGCTGGCTCCAGCGAATGCTTTGGCGATACTGGCGGCACTGCTGCCGATGAAGAAACACCCTTCCGACCCAGAAGTCCTTATGCCGTCGCCAAAGCCGCTGCCTTTTGGGAAGTGGCGAATTATCGAGAAGCTTATGGGCTATTTGCCTGCTCTGGAATTTTATTCAACCACGAATCGCCCCTGCGTCCAGAAAGATTTGTCACCCAAAAAATTGTTGCCGCAGCTTGTCGGATTGCCAAAGGGAGCCAAGAAACACTCAGTTTGGGTAACATGCACATTCAGCGGGATTGGGGCTGGGCACCAGAGTATGTAGAAGCCATGCACTTGATGTTGCAACAAGCGCAGCCGAGCGATTATGTGATTGCCACCGGGGAAAGTCGCCGTCTAGAAGATTTTGTCGCCGCCGCTTTTGCCGCTGTAAACTTAGATTGGCACGAACACGTCGCGATCGATGATAGTTTATTAAGACCGACAGATTTAGCAGTAGGTAGAGGCAATCCTAATAAAGCTCGATCGATCTTGGGTTGGGAAGCTAAATATAAAATGGCTGATGTCGTCCGGATGATGAGTGCTGCTAAAGTTTAACCGATCGATCTGAATTACTATTAAAAAGCATATTTATGAGTGTTAAAGGTACAGGTGCTAATCCAGAACTAATTATTGAAGCTGGGCGAGCCGAGCGACAGTATTGGCAAGATATCTGGCGGTACCGAGAGTTATTTTACTTTTTGGCATGGCGGGATATCTTAGTCCGTTATAAACAAACTGCGATCGGAATTGCCTGGGCGTTGATTCGACCATTTATCACGATGGTGGTATTTACAGTCGTATTTGGCAGTTTAGCCAAACTACCATAGCAAGGCGTACCTTACCCGATTCTAGTATTCTCAGCGATGCTACCTTGGCAGTTTTTCGCGAATGCTTTATCTGAATGTAGTAATAGTTTGATTGGTAATGCTAATTTAATTTCTAAAGTTTACTTTCCTCGATTGATCGTACCAGTGAGTGCGATCGTCGTAAGCTTTGTAGATTTTATGATTTCTGGAATCATTTTATTAGGATTGATGGCTTACTATAACTATGTTCCTAGTTGGCGGATACTAATGTTACCAGTGTTTATTGCGATCGCATTTGCGGCTTCGATCGGGGCTGGCTTATTATTTGCCTCGCTCAATGTTAAATATCGCGATTTTCGGTTTATCGTACCATTTATCACCCAAATTGGACTGTATATTTCTCCAGTCGGATTTAGTAGTAGTATCGTCCCCGAACAGTATCGGTTACTCTATTCTCTCAATCCAATGGTCGGCGTAATCGATGGATTTCGCTGGTCGATCTTAGGTGGAGATGCAAAGCTGTATTTACCAGGATT